>NZ_JBSPKY010000100.1:0-418 GCF_053848025.1 Mesorhizobium sp. 128a
GCCGATCGATTAGAAGGCGCTTCTGCCTGATCTGCACGTAAATCCAGTTCACAGGAATATCTAGGCGGCCGGCCAATTCCTGAGCGCTGAGCAGGCTGAAGCCATGGGACCATCTGTTGCGCGGTTTGGTCACTCTGATCCCGGCGCTGCGCCGCATCTGCGCCACTGTCGTTGGAAGGACCATATTTTCACAGTTGGGGGAGCGATGACCTTCGCTGGTGAGGGTCGAGGCGATTTCGTCATCAGGGGTGCCGTTGCGGGCAAGATCGAGCGCCCGATCGCGCATCTCTGTCCCTCGCGTGAGTTTGGCAACGGAGTTGACCTTCAACTTGACTTCAAGATCGCTCGCCGCGCCGCCACGCCAGACGATCCTGACCCGAGCGACATCATGTTCGCCTCGGTCAAGCACCACTTTATC
>NZ_JBSPKY010000101.1:0-402 GCF_053848025.1 Mesorhizobium sp. 128a
CCGACAGGTTGATGGTGAGCGTGGTCGTCGACAGGTCGCCGTCGCCATCCATGATGGTGTAGACGAAGGTGTCCGTCGCGCCGCCGACCGGAACCACGTTGGGCAGGCCGTCATAGCTGTAGGTGCCGTTGGCGTTCAGCGTCAGCGTGCCGTAGGTGCCGGCAATGCCAGCTCCGCCAAGTCCGCCGCTCACCGGCACTGCGGTGTTGCTGCCGGCGGCCACGCCGACAACCCCGCCGCCAGCGGCAAAGCCGTCGGCGCCGGCGACGTCGTTGGTCAGCACGTTGCCCGTCACGATGGCGCCCTCGGCAGCATTGTTGCTGTTCGGGTTCGCCGTCGGCACGTCGTCGGTGACGTCGATGGTGATGGTGTTGGTGATGGTGTTGCCGTTGGCGTCGGTGG
>NZ_JBSPKY010000102.1:0-389 GCF_053848025.1 Mesorhizobium sp. 128a
GACGCTGCGCGCCATGTAGGAGCGCGACGACGCCTGCACCGGCCCGAAGGCCAGGCCGATCAACAGCCCGTAGAGGATATAGGCCTTCTCGGCCGCCGTGCCGAACAGGCCGCCCGAATCGGTGGTCGGCATCTGGATCAGGCCGAGCAGCGTGAAGCCCGGCCCCGTCGAGATGATGCCGATGGTGGCGACCGACAGCATGACCAGCGCGATCATCACCACCGCCTTGGAGCCGAGCGCGGTGTCGAGGCGCGCCGCGATCCAGCAGCCGAAGATGGCGACGACATTGAGGATGATGCCGAACATGCCGATCTCGGTGATCGACCAGTGGAACATGCCCGCCGCGAAGGTGCCGCCGAGCGCCAGCAGCGCGTTGACGCCGTCCTGGT
>NZ_JBSPKY010000103.1:0-387 GCF_053848025.1 Mesorhizobium sp. 128a
AGATCCGCCAGCGCCTTTGCGTTGTCGAGCAGCGCCTTCACGGCCTGCGCCCCACCCTCTTGGCCCAAGATCTTCAGGACATCGTCCTTGCTGAGCTTCTGGCCGCTGAACTCCAGCTCAGCCAGCGCCTTTGCGTTCTCCGACAGCGCCTTCACCGCCGGCGCCCCACCTGTGTTCTTCAGGATTTTGAGAATATCGTCGTTGCTGAGCTTCTGGCCGCTGAACTCCAGCGTCGCCAGCGCCTGCGCGTTGTCCAGCAGCGCCCTCACCGCCTGCGCCCCACCCTTGTTCGCTATGATCTTAAAGACATCGTCCTTGCCGAGCTTCTGGCCGCTGAGCTCCAGCGTCGCCAGCGCCTGCGCGTTGTCCACAAAGGCCTTCAGGGCA
>NZ_JBSPKY010000104.1:0-382 GCF_053848025.1 Mesorhizobium sp. 128a
GCCAAGCGGGACGGCAGCCGCTCCATTGTCACGTCGGTCAGTTTCGCACTGCCAAAGGCCGACGGCTTCCGGTTTCTGAAAGTGTCGCGGGTCAAGCCCAAAGGCGTCTCGGTGCTGAGCATCGCAGCCGTTCTGGAACAGGCTGCCGACGGCACCGTGTCCTCGGCGTGGATCGCGCTTGGCTGCATGGCCGACCGGCCGGTGCGGGCCAAGGCGGCGGAAAAGGCGCTCGAGGGAAAGAAACTCGACCAGAACGGCATCGCTGCAGCGCTGGCCGCCGCCACCGAGGGCATCGCGCCGATCACCGACCCGATCGCCAGCGCCTGGTACCGCGCTGAAGTCCTGCCGGTCCATCTCGGCCGGCTTCTGCTGACCTGAAATC
>NZ_JBSPKY010000105.1:0-382 GCF_053848025.1 Mesorhizobium sp. 128a
GCCGCCCGGTCACCCCGAGCGGCCGGACCGCCTGCGCGCCATCGAGCGCGTACTTGATGACGAGGCCTTTGCCGCGCTCGATCGCGTCAAGGCGCCGGAGGGCGACGAGGCCACCATCCTCTACGCCCACCCCGCCGATTTCGTCGCCCGTGTGCGAGCCGCGATTCCCGAAGAGGGCATTGCCCGCATCGATGCCGACACCACCGCCAGCCCGAAGAGCTGGCAGGCGGTGATCGCCGCGATCGGCGCCGCCAACGCCGCCGTCGACGACGTCTTTGCCGGCCGTGCCGACAATGTCTTCGTCGCCGCCCGGCCGCCCGGCCACCATGCCGAAAAGGCCACCGCCATGGGCTTCTGCTTCTTCAACACGGCGGCGATCGCT
>NZ_JBSPKY010000106.1:0-377 GCF_053848025.1 Mesorhizobium sp. 128a
GAAGGGTGATCTCGGCCTCTGGGAGGTTGCTATGAGAAAACTGTTCCTTGCTTCGGTGATTGCCATCGCCTCCGCCGCAGCCACGGTCGTGCCTGCGGATGCACGGTACTTCGGTCCTGGCATCGGTGTTTTTGGTCCGTTCGGCGGCTTCGGCCCGTTCGGCGGTGGCCCCTTCTACGGCGGCGGCCCGTTTTACGACTATGGCGGCCGCTATTATGGCCCCCGGTACAACGATTATTATCCCGGCTACGTGGTCCGCTACCCACACCGCTACTATTACCGGCATCATCGTCATTGCCACGTGAAGTGGGTGAGGCACTGGCACCATCACCACCGGGTGCTGGAACGCGTTCGGGTTTGCCGGTACTGACAAGCCG
>NZ_JBSPKY010000107.1:0-375 GCF_053848025.1 Mesorhizobium sp. 128a
AGTGTCCAGACGGATGAAAGACGAAGCCTCTATCCTTCTCTTGAAGCTGCTGCGTTGTCCCTAGCCTAGTTTCCGTCTCCATGAACGGCAAAGTATTGATTTTGTTGAGCGAATATAGCTTTTCGCGAGCAAGGCCCGGCGGTTTCAGGGAGTTTTGGATCATGCTACTGATTCCAAATCCCTGCCACCGCCGGAGCCGACAACGCGTCAAGAACGCACCGTCCAAGTCAGCTTATTCGGTCTTTTCGCCGCGCACGAGATCGGTCACGAGTTGAAGGCGATGTCGCGGTGGCTGGATGAACATCGCGATTTGCTTGGCTTGGTGGCTCGCGATTTGGTGCGGGTCGGGGTCAAGGCCACCGGGCGGCGGGGCCT
>NZ_JBSPKY010000108.1:0-374 GCF_053848025.1 Mesorhizobium sp. 128a
GCGCGCATTCCGACCTGCTGGCCTATCTGGTCCGCCGGCTGCTGGAGAACGGCGCCAACTCCTCCTTCGTGCATCAACTGACCGACGAGGATGTCGAGCCGGAAGACATCGCGCGCGATCCGCTGGAAACGGTGGAAAGCCAAGGTCCCGCTGCCAATCCGGCGATTGCCAGGCCGTCGCAGATTTTTGGCGCCGGCCGCCGCAATTCCAGGGGATTCGACATCACCGACACGGTCACGTTGGCGGCCATCGACAAGGCCAGGGCGGCGTTCGCCGGGCCGGCCCTCTGGCATGCCAAGCCGATCACGCGCGCCGCCGGCTATGGCAAGCCACGTCCGGTCGTCAATCCGGCCAAGCCCGACGAAGTGGTCGGG
>NZ_JBSPKY010000109.1:0-372 GCF_053848025.1 Mesorhizobium sp. 128a
TGCGACCGAGCATGGCATTGACCGCGCCTTCATAATCGAGCGGCTTGCTGTCGAAGACGCCCGAAATGATCCCGTCACGCATCGAGACGATGCGGTCGGCGAGCCGCCTGATGTCGGACATGCGGTGCGAGATGTAGAGGATCGCCACCCCTTGCTCGCGCAGCCGGTCGGCCAGCGCGAACAGCCGGTCGGCCTCGGCGCTGGAGAGCGAGGAGGTCGGCTCGTCGAGGATCAGCACTTTCGGCTGATGCGCCAAGGCGCGCGCGATGGCCACCATCTGGCGATCGGCCAGCGAAAGGTCGTTGACGCGGGCCCTGAGATCGATGGCCAGACCCATGCGGTCGGCGACCGCCTTGGCCTCGCGGCGCACCC
>NZ_JBSPKY010000010.1:0-240655 GCF_053848025.1 Mesorhizobium sp. 128a
ACATCACCCCGATGCAGAACCTGTCGCTCTTCATCATGGGCGGCTACGGCACCGACGACAACCTGACTGACACGACCTACGCTTTCCCGGCAGGCGGTCGCGGCTTCTACAAGCAGTGGGATGGCAACTGGGCAGTCTGGGGTGGTGGCACCTACACCATCAACGAGAAGACCTCGTTCAACGCCCAGGTCTCGTATGACGAAGGTGAGAACCTCGGCATCGCCGCCAACATCGCCTACGATGTTGTTCCAGGCCTGACGATCACGGCCGAAGTCGACTACATCAATGCAGGCAAAATCGATGACGTCGATACGCTTGGCACGAACCACAACTGGACCGGTATTTCTGATGGCGGCGACGACGCCATCGGCGGCATGCTCCGCTTCCAGCGCTCGTTCTAAGGACTGGCTTTATACAGGTGAATACCAGCCCGGGCGCTTCAACGCCCGGGCTGTTTTTGTTTCGTGACTGGACAAGACAAGCAGAAGGAACAGGGGGAATCGGCAGCTGAATAGTCCGTAGGGTGAGTTCGTGGGATCCGCTGATGGGCGGATGAAGTCACAACTGCGTGATTAAATCTCTTGAAAGGACGCTTCCAAGCGGATAGGTCTGACTCTATCCACTCGGGGGTGTGGCAATTGATGACCAACGAAGCGACGCAAGAGGGTGATCCCGCCGATCATTTCTCGATGTTTTCTTCTCAAACCTCGAAGATAAGATACAGCTACAACAAAATCCGAGAAGTAAAGTCGCACAGGGTCGGAGAGCTTTTTTCAGCATACCGGGACATACTCTGGGATGACGGGCGGCATAAGTACAATGTCAGCTCCTTCATCGGCGAAATAGACGAGATTCTCCTCGGAGAACGGTTCAGCGCCTTCGACCAGAGCACCCTGGACAACCTTATCGGCACCTTGCGCCAGCGCGGCAACAGCAACGCAACCATCAATCGAAAGATGGCTGCCCTCAGCAAACTGCTGCGCAAGGCTTACAAGATGGGGGATATCCACAGCCTGCCCGAGTTCCGCCGCCAGAAGGAGCGGGCGGGACGGATTCGTTTCCTCGAAAGGGACGAAGAGGCAAGGTTGTTCGCTGCCATCAAGAGCCGCAGCGAGGATGCCTATCGTCTCTCGGTCTTTCTCGTCGACACCGGCTGCCGCCTCGGCGAAGCGCTCGGACTGATCTGGAACGACATCCAGGAACACCGAGTCTCGTTCTGGATCACCAAATCGGGCCGCAGCCGCACCATTCCGATGACCGAACGGGTCAAAGAGGTGATCAAACTGCCGCCCTCAGAGGGTCGCAGGCCCAAAGGTCCGTTCACAAAACTCAGCCAGGCACAATTTCGGGCCATCTGGAACGATGCCAAGGCCGAAGTCGGCCTCGGCGCAGATGACCAGGTGGTGCCGCACATCTTGCGCCACACCTGCGCCTCGCGTCTGGTCCAGGGCGGCATCGACATCCGGCGCGTGCAGATGTGGCTCGGCCATCAGACGCTTTCGATGACCATGCGTTACGCGCATCTGGCCACAAACGATCTCGACGGTTGCGTCGTCGTGCTGGAAACACCCCGCGGCGAAGGGTTGTCCGGTGACGCGCAAAACTCGGCCTTCGCATCGCCGCTGACCACGCCTTCAGGGGCGGCGCCGAAGCAAAAAGGCGAAGCGACCGCGGCGAAAGCGGCCAAGGCGCCCAGGAAAAGCTCTAAAGCCAAATAGTTCCATCGATCGTTGATATACCGAAAAGGCAACCCCAGGATCATATTTGAACTTGGGGGTTACTTTGTTGGAGCTGTGTGTTCCGCCTTGTCCAGGAAAGCTGCGATGGCGCCGGGCAGATTGCCTGTCTCCAGGAAGGGGGCGTGGCCCTGGCCCTCAACGGTGATCGCTTCCATGCCGGGATGGCGCTTGCCCATCTCTTCGAATGTCTCCACCGACAAAAGTTTCGAGTTGGCGCCACGTATGGCAAGCAGCGGTATGGCCATCAGCGCATCGAACTGCGGCCATAGGTCCGGCAACGGCTTGCTGAAATCCGCACCGGCCAGCGTCTCGACCAGCTTGGGGTCGAAATTCGGCACCAGCCCCTGATCGGTCTCGCGATAGAGAGCCGACACCATCCGCTCCCAATCCGCCTGCGTCAGCGCGGAAAAGTCACCGCCATGAGCGCTGCGTTGGGCCTCGATAGCCTCGGTCCGGCTCTTCGGTTTTGGTGCCGGATCGAGATAGGTCCGGATATGGGCGAGCCCGGCGGCCTCGATCACCGGGCCGATGTCGTTGAGCACGATGGCTTTCAGCACGGCTGGCCGCAGTGCGCCGAGCACATGGATGATCAGCCCGCCGCGCGACGTGCCGACAAAGGCTGCGCTTGCGATGTCGAGCGCCGTGAGCCCGGCGAGGATGTCGCCGGCTTCGATGCCGACATTGTAGTGTCCGATATCGGGGTCGTAGGCCGATTGGCCGCGGCCGCGATAGTCGAAGGCGATCACCTTGCGAGGATTGTCGGCCCGCTGCGACAGGTAAAGCGCCAGCTCATGAAAGTCGCGCGCGTTGCGGGTCAGGCCGGGCAGGCAGACCGCCGGCCACGCTGTCGAATTCGTCTCGCCGTAGACGCGGGCGTGAAGCCTGTGCCCATCCGGCGCTGTGTAGAAGAAATCGGAAAAGCTGTCCGTGCTCGACATACCAAAGGGACTCCCTCGCCAGATTGTCTCCGTCTGCTACAGGCGAGGGGCGGGGTGGTCAAATCGAGGGTTGTCGGCAAGGTGACACTTTTGGAAATGTCGGAGGGACAGCGCCCGCCTCTGTCCTACCGGCCATCTCCCCACGAGGGGGGATTGGCGGTTCCGGCGCTACGCCCTTCCTTCGATGTTGGAGATTGGCGAAATCGGCAGTGACAGCTGATCCCCCCACTCGTGGGGAGATGGCCGGCAGAACAGAAGGGGGCGCGAAGGATCGCCTGTCTGCGACGACGCTCTGCCGCTCAGCTCCGCCCGTTCACGAGATCCCCGACAATGTCGTACTTCCCCGAAATGCGCATCTTGTAGACTTCGTAATTCTCCATCACGCGCTGTACGTAACTTCTGGTCTCCGTGTAGGGAATCCGCTCGATCCAGTCGACGACGGCATCTATCCCTTTGCCGCGCGGGTCGCCATATTTGGCCACCCACTGGGCGGCACGGTTGGGGCCGGCATTGTAGCCGGCGAACGTCAGCACGTAGGAGCCGCCGAAGCGGTCGAGCTGTTCGCCGAGGAAGGCCGCACCCAGTGTCGCATTGTAGCCGGCATCGCTGGTCAGCCGATCCTGCGAAAAGCTCAGTCCCGCCTTTTTCGCCAATTGCTTTGCGGTGCCCGGCATCAGCTGCAGCAGGCCGCGCGCGCCGGCGCTGGAGACGGCGCCGACATTGAACTCGCTCTCCTGGCGCGCGATGGCATAGGCCAGCGCCTTGCCCGAGCCGGAAATGTCGGCGGTGTCGGGAATGACGCCCAGCGGATGCGACAGCGCGCCGACATCGATGCCGCGCGCGCCGGCGATCTTGCCGATCTTCAGCGCCATGAAATGGTTGCCCTGGTTTTCCGCCAGCACGGCAAGCAGCGCCAGTTCGCCGGGACTGGTCAACTGCCCTGCAAGGTCGCGGTAGAGCGTCTCGGCATAGCGGTCATAGCCCGCTTCCTGCAGCCGCTTGATGGCGCTGACCGCTTCGCGTCCGTCAAAGCTTTGGCGGTCTGCATTGCTTGGCTCTGGGTAGACGATGTTCAGCGTGCGCAGGCCAACCCGTTCCGCCGCCAACTGGCCGTAGAAAGTGGTGCCATAGGCCGCTGCCTTGGTGAAATAACCCTTCGCATCGCCGGGTCCGCCGACTTCCGCCGCGCGGCCAAGCCAGTAATAGGCGCGCGACAGCGACATCGGCCCCTGCGCAAGGTCGGCGATGCGGGCAAAATGTCCGGACGCGGTGCCGGGATCGTTGAGGCCTCGCAGTGCATACCAGCCGGCGTGGAATTCGGCCTCGGCGGCACTGGCGGGGCTTTCGGCGGCATGCGCGGCAACGATCTTGTAGGCGGTCTTCCAGTCGCCCTGGTCGACCAGTGCGCGCGACAGCACGCGGCGCTCGACCCACCAGGCATCGGGATCGACCAGCGCGTCGCGATCGGTTGGCGCCTTCATCACCACTGCGGCGGCGTCGGCAAACTTCCGCTGCTTGCGCAGATATTCGGCTTGCGCGAAGAAATAGCCGGCCGATCGTTGTGCTTCAGGTACTGCTTTCAAGAGCTTGGCCGCGTTCTTGTCGCCACGCGAGGCAGCGGCCCAGGCATCGGCCAGCGGTTGCGCGCCGGCAAGCGCGGCGACCCGCAGCGCCGAATTCTCCCGATCGGCATAAAACATCCGTTCCATGCGGAAACGATGGTCGGCAGCCGGGATAAAAGCGCCAAACTCCTTGATGACGGACGCCTCATCCTTCGCTTCCAGCTTTTCGGTGCGCCAGAACGGCGACAAAACGGAAAGCGCGGCCTTGGCATTGCCCAGCGCCACATAGGATCGGGCAAGGATCACCACGCCTTCGAAGGTTAGCGGCTGGCTTCCATCAAAGGCTTTCACCACTGTCTGCGGCGGGGGGCTTTCGCGGTAGAGCGCGCGCTCGCTGTTCTTGCGCAGGGCGATTGTGCCCGGCCAGTTCGGCAGCATCTTTGGGGTATCGGCAATCTCGCTGCTCGGCACACGGTCGCCCCCATAGAGCGCGATCGCCCAGGCCAGGATATGGCGGTCGAGCGAATTGGCCGGCAATGTTTCGCGTACGGCTCGTGCCGCGGCAATATCGCCGGTCGCCAACGCGTCGAGCCCGCCTTTCAACACGACGATACTGCCGGAGGGCGCGTCGGTCTGCGCTCCGTCCTGCAGGCCAGGCATCGGGATCGACGAGGTCGTCTGCTCGTCGACGCTCTCGTTTGCCGCCGTCCCCACTATCAGCAGGGCAACGGCGCCAAGCAATACGAAGCGGAAGGGCCGACTGGCCGGCATGGATCCTGATCTTTCCCTGTTGCGGCACCTTAAATGGCAAGCCCAGGTGCCCGAGAGCCTAGACTTAGGTCGTGAAGAGCCCGTAAACAAAGGGTTATCGAGGCCGTTCGAATTGCGCTTGCTGGCACCATCGGCATGCTTGCCGCTGAACAGTGTCGAGACTATGGTGCGCGGCTTCGCTTTCGGCTAGAAGGCGCCGACGCTGAAACACATCAAGAAACCCGAGAAGTCCCAAGGAGTTGGACGACATGCTGAGAGGCTCGCTTACTGCGCTCGTGACACCGTTCGAAAAGAGCGGGCGTTTCGACGAGAAAGCCTTTCGCGCTTTCGTCGAGTGGCAACTTGGCGAGGGCACGACGGGTCTCGTTCCGGTCGGCACCACCGGCGAGTCGCCGACGCTATCCCATGATGAGCACCGCCATGTCGTCAAGGTCTGCATCGAGGTCGCCAACGGCCGCGCTCCGGTCGTTGCCGGCGCCGGCTCCAACAACACTGCGGAAGCGGTTGGTCTGGTGCAGTATGCCGAGCAGGCGGGCGCCGATGCGGCATTGGTCGTCACGCCTTATTACAACAGGCCGACGCAGCGCGGCCTCTACGAGCATTTCGCTGCCGTCGCCAGGGCGACCAGCCTGCCGATCATCATCTACAACATCCCGCCGCGCTCGGTCATCGACATGATGCCCGAAACGATGGGCCGGCTGGCACACGACTTCAAGAACATCGTCGGCGTCAAGGATGCCACCGGCAAGGTCGAGCGTGTGTCCGAACAGCGCGCCACCTGCGGCAAGGATTTCATCCAGCTTTCGGGCGAGGATGCCTCCGCGCTCGGCTTCAACGCCCATGGCGGTGTCGGCTGTATCTCGGTGACGTCAAATGTCGCGCCGCGGCTGTGCGCCGAATTCCAGGAAGCCACACTGTCCGGCGACAGCGCCAAGGCGCTGGAGTTGCAGGACCGCCTGCTGCCGCTGCACAAGGCGATCTTCCTCGAGCCCGGCCTGTGCGGCGTCAAATACGCGCTGTCGAAGATAGGCAAGGTCGAGAACGTGGTGCGCTCGCCGCTGGTGACGATCGAGGCATCGACCGCGGAGCGGATCGATGCGGCGATGAAGCATGCCGGCTTGATAAATTGAGGATGAGGCGCCACCTCTCCACATCATGAATCAAGTCAGAAAAGCCGATCCCAACAACAAGACCGTTGCGGAGAACCGCAAGGCGAGGTTTTCCTATGAGGTGCTCGACACGGTCGAGGCCGGCCTTGTGCTGACCGGCACCGAGGTCAAGTCGCTGCGCCAGGGCCAGGCCAACATCCAGGACAGCTATGCCTCGGTCGAAGGCGCGGAGATCTGGCTGATCAATTCCTATCTGCCGGAATATCTGCAGGCCAACCGCTTCAACCATGAGCCGCGCCGGCGCCGCAAGCTGCTGCTCAACAAGCGCGAGATGGCAAAACTGTCACAGAGCATCGAGCGCGAAGGCATGACGCTGGTGCCGCTAAAGATCTATTTCAACGACCAGGGCCGCGCCAAGCTCCTGCTCGCCGTCGGGCGCGGCAAGAAACTGCACGACAAGCGCGAGACTGAAAAGCAGCGCGACTGGTCGCGCGAGAAGGGCCGGTTGCTGAAAGAACGCGGCTGAGGAACATCGATCCTTGGCCCGAAAAAAGCCAACAGTCTGGCTTTCAAGGGTGGAACGGCTGAGCCGGCTGTTCCGACAGGGGATCGCCTTGAAAAACCGGATTGTTCTCTGGGGCGCGGCCAGTCTGGTCTTTGCCGGCCTCGTCGCGGCGGGCGGCTCTTTCTACTTCCAGACTTTCTCGCCGGATCGCGAGAGCTATCCGGTCAGGGGCATCGACGTTTCCCATCATCAGGGTGAGATCGACTGGCGGCGCGTTGCCGCCGACGATGTCGCCTTCGCCGTCATCAAGGCGACCGAGGGCGGCGACCATGTCGACGACGCCTTCGCCAAGAACCTGCGCGAGGCGCGCGCGGCCGGCCTTGCTGTCGGCGCCTATCATTTCTTCACCTTCTGCCGGCCAGGTGCCGACCAGGCGAAGAATTTCATCGCGGTGGTGCCGCGCGATCAGCCGCTGCTGCCGCCGGTGGTCGACATCGAATTCGGCGGCAACTGCCCGCAACGCCCGTCACCGGAGCAACTGAGCGCGGAGCTTCAGGCCTTCCTCGGTCCGGTGGAGGCTGCGTTCGGCAAGCCGGCAATCATCTACCTGACCGACGAGGCCGCGGAGGCCTATCTCGGACAGATAGCTGTGCGTCAGCGCTGGCTGCGCTCGCTGGCGCGCAAGCCGAGCGAGGACGGCTGGATCTATTGGCAGTATCACAATATGGGCCGCGTCGACGGCATCGAGGGCGATGTCGACCTAAATGTGCTGCAGGGTGGGCAGCAAACGCTGGCCGAGTTATTTGCCACGCCCGGATCGGTCTTTCCGCAAACGCGTCCATCGCCCTGATCGGATCAGGCAGTCATCCGCTTTGGCGACCGCAGTCTCACGCAGTCTTGCTCACAGGTCTGGCGACAGCCGAAAAAGCCATCCCTGCAGCCATGATCAGGACGGCGGCGAACTGGGTGCCTGTCGGCGTTTCACCGAGCACAGTCATGGCGATGAGGACCGTCGCGATCGGCACGCATGGCATGAACAACGATGCCGTCTGCGACCCCAACTGTCGGACGACATAAGTATAGAGGAACATGGCTGCCGCACCTGCCAAAAACCCTTGAATGACGATCTGGCTGGCGATCTCGGCCATTGATGCGACGCGCAGGCCGCTTGGGGCAAAGAAACAGAGCAGCGGCAGCGGCACGCATGACAGGAGCACGACCGTTGCGGTCGCCGTAACCGGATCGACACGCCAGCGCCGCACGAGAATGGCATAGGTGGCAAACATTGCGCCCGATGCGATGAACAGGACATCGCCGAAGAGGACGTCCTTCATGCCGCTATCGCTGCGCCCCGGCGCAATGAACAGGATCAGCCCGGCAATGATGGCAGCGACGCCGATGGTTCGCTGACGTGAGGCCTTGTCCGTCATGGCGATGTGCGACAACACGAACGAGAAGAACACGATCGAGGCAGGGCAAAGTGCCGCCCCATGCGCGGCGGGTGCGTAAGTGAGGCCCCAATTGATGATGATCGGGTAGGGCACTCCAGCCAATGCCGCGAGTGTCAACGCACGCCTCCAGCCCAATGCCTTGCCAGTCGCCAGGCCGCTGCGCCAGACGACCGGCAGCATGACCATGCCGGCCCCGACAAAGCGCAAGGTCGCGAGATCGGTCGCCGTCAGATGCTCCCGCAGGCTGAAGCGGGCGGCGACAAACTGCACAGCGTAGATACCGATCATGGCCAGGCCCGCAAGGATTGCGGGCTTCGTGTTTCGGTCCTCTGCCACGCGCATTTTCTATCCCGCTCGATCCTGCCAGCGGAGGCTTCTACCTCAGGCGGCTTTTGTTGCAAGCGCAGCCTATTGCTGAAAATGGTGCGACAAAATATGCTATTTTCACAATACGGAAGTGAAATTCACACAATATGGGCGCTGCAGACGTGAATCATGAATCCGACCAGCTGGACGCCATCGACCGCAGCTTGCTGCGGCTGCTGCAGGAGGATGGGCGTCGCACCACCCTCGATCTCGCTGCCCGTGTCGGCCTGTCGCCGACCGGCACCAGCCAGCGCGTGAAGCGCCTGTTTCGTGACGGGTTCATCACTGCGGTCCGGGCCGTGCTCAATCCGCAAAAGATCGGCCGTGGCACGCTCGTCTTCATCGAAGTCAGGCTCGACCAGGCGGCGCCGCATGTGTTCGACCGTTTCGCCGAAGCGGTGGCCAAGGCCCCCGAAGTGCTGGAATGCCATATGGTCGTCGGCGGCTTCGACTATCTGGTCAAGGCCCGCATTTCGGAAATGGCCGCCTACCAGGATTTCCTCAAGCGCGTGATCCTGCCGCTGCCGGGTGTCAGGGAAACGCACACCTATGCGTCGATATCGGACGTAAAGCCGGACGCGCTGCTGCCGGTGTGAGACGACACTTGGCAGCTCTCAGCCCCGCAGGAAAGCGGCGATGTCGCTGAAGACCTTGACGAACATGGCTTCGGTCAACACACCCGTATTGGTGTTGTAGCGCGAGCAGTGATAGCTGGAAAACAGCGTGACTCGGCCGGCCTCCAGTCGGCCGCCATGCTTGAACGGATAGGCAGCGACACGCTGGCCCAGCGCCCTGACCGTCGACTGATGCGCGATCGAGCCGAGCGCCAGGACGGCGCGCAGTCTGGGAAAGCTTGCAATCGTTGGCACCAGAAAGCTGCGGCAAGTGGTGATCTCGGCGCCGACCGGCTTGTTGTCCGGTGGCACGCAGCGCACCGCATTGGTGATCGCGGTCCCGACCAGTTGCAGCCCGTCATCGGGGCGCGCCTTGAACTCGCCGCGCGCAAAGCCGTGCGCGATCAGCGTCGAATAGAGCAGGTCGCCGGCATAGTCGCCGGTGAACGGCCGCCCCGTCCGGTTGGCGCCGCGCAGGCCAGGCGCCAGCCCGACGATCAGAAGCTCGACCGCGTCGCCGCCGCCTGGTGGCAGGAATGTTGGCACCGGCGCATTGAACCATGACGGTTCGCGCTGCCGCCATTCGGCGATGAAATCGTGCAGCCGTGGACAGAGCGGGCAGTCACGGTCCGGTTCGGAGGCGGCGTCCAAGGCCGTCGCCGTCAATAATCTTCCTCTTCGACTTCCGCCGGATCGGGCCGGCGCACCGGCCGCTCGGAGGGATCGCGGCCGACCTCGTTCTTGAGAGATGTCAGGTCGATGAAGTGATCGGCCTGGCGGCGCAGATCGTCCGAGATCATCGGCGGCTGCGAGGCCATGGTGGAGACGATCGAGACCTTGCGGCCGCGCCGCTGCAGCGCCTCGACCAGGGTGCGGAAATCGCCGTCGCCGGAGAAGATGACATAGTGATCGACGACATCGGCGAGCTCGAGCGCATCGACGGTCAGCTCGATGTCCATATTGCCCTTGATCTTGCGGCGGCCGGTTGAGTCGGTGAATTCCTTGGCCGGCTTGGTCACCACCTTGAAGCCATTATAGTCGAGCCAGTCGATCAAAGGGCGGATCGAAGAGTATTCCTGATCCTCGACCAACGCGGTGTAGTAGTAAGCGCGCAGCAGATAGCCGCGCTTTTGAAAGCTCGATAGCAGCTTGCGGTAGTCTATGTCGAAGCCAAGTGCGCGCGAGGTGGCGTAAAGATTGGCTCCGTCAATGAAAAGAGCGATTTTTTCACGGGGGTCGAACATGGCAATATTCCTTTTTCGAAATAGGTGGCGGACTAATCGAAATGGATCGGATATATCGGTCGGCTCGTAAATAAACCGGCTGACCTTTCGTCAACCGAGATAACGCCAGTTTTGCGGCAATCCAAGGGTGCCCAGGCTGACTGCAAGCAATTGTGATCGGGGCCGTGTCGTCGCCGGCGAGCAGGCTTCGCCGGCAAGGCATTTATCGGCGTCCGAAACCGGCATGGGCGTGCCCCGGAGGCCGCAGCGCCATAATGCTTGTATTTTGGCGGCGTTCGGGTTATGGACCGCGCCTGTTTTCCATCAAATCCAGGCATGAAAGGGGCAATCAATGGCCCGCGTAACCGTTGAAGACTGCATCGACAAGGTCGACAACCGCTTCGAGCTCGTGCTGCTTGCTGGCCACCGCGCCCGCCAGATCAGCCAGGGCGCGCCGATCACCGTGCCGCGCGACAACGACAAGAACCCGGTCGTGGCGCTGCGCGAGATCGCCGATGAGACGCTGTCGCCCGACGATCTCAAGGAAGATCTGATCCACTCCCTGCAGAAGCATGTCGAGGTCGACGAGCCGGAAGCCGACGGCGAGGCGATCGCCGACCAGACCGGCGGCGCAGTCGCCGCAACCGATGCCGATGACGCCGAAGACAACGTCACCTTCGATCGCATGACCGAGGAAGACCTGCTGGCCGGCATCGAGGGCCTGGTTCCCCCGGAAAAGAGCGACGACTACTAAGCAGACGCTCTGGATCTGCCGGGAATATGGTTCCGGCACTTCCGTCCCGTCAGTTTCGTGGCTATCTATGAGATGCGCCGTACATCAGTGCGGCGCATCAATCATTTCAGCACCGAAAGAACCCGCCCATGATGCGTCAGTATGAGCTTGTCGAGCGCGTCGCGCGCTACAAGCCTGACGTCAACGAGGCGTTGCTCAACAAGGCCTATGTCTACGCCATGCAGAAGCATGGCCACCAGAAGCGCGCTTCCGGCGATCCCTATTTCTCGCATCCGCTCGAAGTCGCCGCCATCCTCACCGAAATGCACATGGATGAGGCGACGATCGCAGTCGCTCTGCTGCACGACACGATCGAGGACACGACCGCGACGCGGGCCGAGATCGACGATCTGTTCGGCCCCGAAATGGGCAAGCTGGTCGAAGGCCTGACCAAGCTGAAGAAGCTCGATCTCGTCTCCAAGAAGGCCGAGCAGGCGGAAAACCTGCGCAAGCTGCTGCTGGCCATCTCGGAGGATGTGCGGGTCCTGCTGGTCAAGCTTGCCGACCGTCTGCACAATATGCGCACCCTCGACCACATGCCGGAGGCCAAGCGCCTGCGCATCGCCGAGGAGACGATGGACATCTACGCGCCGCTGGCCGGGCGCATGGGCATGCAAGGCATGCGCGAGGAGTTGGAGGAGATCGCCTTCCGCTTCATCAATCCGGAGGCGTATCGCGCCGTCACGGCGCGGCTTGCCGAGATATTCGAGCGCAACAAGGGCGTGTTGACCGACATTGAGAAGGCACTGTCGGCGCTCTTTGAAAAGCATGCCATCAATGCCGGCGTGAAGAGCCGCCAGAAGAAGCCGTGGTCGGTGTTCCGCAAGATGGAGGCCAAGGCGCTGTCCTTCGAGCAACTCTCCGACATCTTCGGCTTCCGCGTCGTCGTCGACAGCGTCGAAGACTGCTATCGCGCACTCGGCGCTATCCATACGACATGGTCGATGGTTCCCGGCCGCTTCAAGGACTACATCTCGACGCCGAAGCAGAACGACTATCGCTCGATCCACACCACCATTGTCGGCCCGTCGCGTCAGCGCGTCGAACTGCAGATCCGCACCCGCGAGATGAACAAGATCGCCGAATACGGCGTCGCTGCCCATTCGATCTACAAGGACACCGGTGGCAAGACGAACGGTGCCGCCCATACGATCTCGAAGGAGACCAATGCCTATGCCTGGCTGCGGCGCACCATCGAGCAACTGGCCGAAGGCGACAATCCGGAAGACTTCCTCGAAAATACCAAGCTGGAACTGTTCCAGGACCAGGTATTCTGCTTCACGCCGAAGGGCATGCTGATCGCCCTGCCGCGCGGCGCCACCCCCATCGACTTCGCCTATGCCGTGCACACCGATGTCGGCGACACCTGCGTCGGCGCCAAGGTCAACGGCCGCATCATGCCGCTGATGACGGAGCTCAAGAACGGCGACGAGGTCGAGATCATCCGCTCCAAGGCGCAGGTGCCGCCGGCGGCCTGGGAATCGGTGGTCGTCACCGGCAAGGCGCGCTCGGCCATCCGCCGCGCCACCAAGAACGCCATCCGCAAGCAATATTCGGGTCTCGGCGCCCGCATCCTCGAGCGCGCTTTCGAGCGCGCCGGAAAGACCTTCACCAAGGAAAACCTGAAGCCGGTGCTGCACCGGCTGGCGCGCAAGGACATCGAGGATGTGCTGGCCTCGGTCGGGCGTGGCGAACTCGCCTCGACCGACGTCATGAAGGCGGTCTTCCCCGACTATAAGGACGAGCGCGTCACCGTCAGTGCCCCCAAGCAGCGCGAGGAGGGCTGGTCGAAGATCCGCAACGCCGCCGGCATGCTGTTCCAGATGCCCGGCACGCGAGCCGCGCGCAAGGACAAGGACCAGCCGCGCGATGGTGCCGTGCCGATCCGCGGCGTGCGCGGCGACCTGCCGGTGCGTTTCGCGCCGGAAGGTGCCGTGCCCGGCGACCGCATCGTCGGCATCGTCCAGCCGGGCACCGGCATCACCATCTATCCGATCCAGTCGCCGGCGCTGCAGGCCTTCGACGACCAGCCGGAGCGCTGGATCGATGTGCGTTGGGACATTGACGAGCAGACCAAGGAGCGCTTTCCGGCACGCGTCTCGGTCACCGCCATCAACGCGCCGGGCTCGCTCGCCGACATCGCCCAGGTGGTTGCCTCGAACGACGCCAACATCCATACGCTGTCGATGGTGCGCACCGCGCCCGACTTCACCGAAATGCTGATCGATCTCGAAGTCTGGGATCTGAAGCACCTCAACCGGCTGCTGTCGCAGCTCAAGGACAATTCGAGCGTCAGCGATGCGCGGCGGGTGAATGGGTGAATAGTGAATGCGGCGGGCGAATAGTGAATAGTGAATAGTGAATAGTGAATAGTGAAGAAGACGCACTCCCCGCTCACTACCATTCATCATTCACCACCCGCCACGGAACACGGAGCGAGCAATGAACACCGACGAAGTGCTGGGCATTTTCCGCGAGGCGGGCGCTGTTCTGGAGGGCCACTTCATCCTGACGTCTGGCCTGCGCAGTCCGGTCTTCCTGCAGAAGGCTCGGGTGTTCATGCATGCCGACAAGACCGAGCGCCTGTGCAAGGCACTAGCCGAAAAAATCCGCAAGGCGGTGCCGGGCACGATCGACTATGTCGTCGGCCCGGCGATCGGGGGCCTTATCCCGGCCTACGAAACCTCGCGCCATCTCGGCGTCCCGGCAATCTGGGTCGAGCGCGAAGGCGGCGAGTTCAGGCTGCGCCGCTTCGAGATCGCCCCGGGATCGCGGGTCGTCATCGTCGAGGACATCGTCACCACTGGTCTCTCGATCCGCGAGACCATCGACTGCCTGCGCGAACTTGGCGCCGAAGTGGTGGCTGCCGCCTGCATCATCGACCGCTCGGCCGGCAAGACCAATGTCAGCGTGCCGCTGATCGCGCTCGCCGAATATGAGGTGCCGGCCTATCCGGCCGACCGCCTGCCGCCCGAACTTGCCGCCATTCCCGCCATCAAGCCTGGCAGCCGCAACATCTAACCGGGAGGATCGCCGCATGATCGCCGGCATCGATCATTTCGTGCTGACGGTTCGCTCGGTGGAGGACAGCTGCGCCTTCTACCAGCGCGTGCTTGGCCTGAAACGTCTCGATGAGCCCGAGCGGCCGACGGCGCTGCTGTTCGGATCGCAGAAGATCAACCTGCATGAAGTCGGCCGCACTTTTGAACCGAAAGCCAAGACGCCGACGTCCGGCTCCGGCGATTTCTGCCTGGTCGCCGCAAGGCCGCTCGCCCAGATCTGTGCCAGCCTGGAGGCCAATGGCGTGGCAATAGAAGTCGGCCCGGTCGAGCGCACCGGCGCTCGTGGCGCAATGATGTCGGTCTATTTCCGTGACCCGGACGGCAATCTGGTCGAAGTCAGTGAATATCGGGAATAGTTTATCCCCCTCGGCGTCGTCTTCGCGGGCGGCCTTATCGTCGTCATCCAGCCTCTCACCTGACGTTGTCCTCAGTTTCGCCCCAATAGCGCTCTTGTTACAGGCCTGCGGCAGACCATCGCGGCGGCGTTTTGTTGTTCCGCGGCAAGGCAGTCGCTATATCAAAGTCGTTGTTGCCTTTCTGCGCCCTCGAAGCGCAAGATAGACCTATCGCGTCCGGCCTGGATGGTTGGGGCGTTGCTGAACGGGAACTGAAACAGAGTGCTTTTTCGACGCCGCAAGCCTGATGGCCTGTTGGAGCGGGTGCGTACCTATCTCTGGCCGCGCCGCTCGTTTTCTCGCTCGTTGCAATATTTCTCCAAGCGCATCCTCAGGCTGAAGGCCACCCCGCACGCAGTGGCGGCCGGCGTCGCGGCCGGCGTGTTCGCCTCCTTCTTCCCGCTCGGCTTCCATTTCGTCATTGCCGCAGTGCTCTGCTGGGTAATCGCCGGCAATCTGGTGGCGGCGGCACTGGGTGCCGTGTTCTTCGGCAATCCGCTGACGTTCCCGCTGCTCTGGGGCGCGTCCTGGGAGACCGGCAAGCTGATCCTGCATGAGCGCCTGCCCAAGAACGGACCCCCCGCGCATCTCGGCGAAATGATGCATACCCTGTCGTTTGCCAAGCTGTGGCACCCGATCCTGGAGCCGATGCTGATCGGCGCGGTGCCGCTCGGGCTGGTCTTCGGCCTGATCTTCTACGGCATCACACGCTGGGGCATGACCGCCTTTCGCGAGCAGCGCCGGAAGCGCATGGCCGAACGGGCACACAAATCCGGCCACCGCGGACGGGAAGTTCCGGCGGAATGATCATCGGCATCGGCAGCGACCTGATCGACATCAGACGCATCGAAAAGTCGCTGGAACGGCATGGCCAGCGTTTCATCCAGCGCATCTACACCGCGATCGAACAAGCCCGCTCGGAGGGCCGTGCCGGGCGTGTCGCCTCCTATGCCAAGCGCTTCGCCGCCAAGGAGGCCTGCGCCAAGGCGCTCGGCACCGGCCTGGCGCAAGGCGTGTTCTGGCGCGACATGGGCGTCGCCAACCTGCCCAGCGGCGCGCCGACCATGGTGCTGACCGGGGGAGCGGCGGCACGGCTGGCCAAAATCCTGCCGCAAGGGCACAAAGCGGCGATCCACCTCACAATCACCGATGATTTCCCGCTTGCTCAAGCCTTTGTGATCATCGAGGCGTTGCCCGCCGAACAAGCGCCACATTGATTGCATCTGACGACCGGCGATTATATCTAACGCCGGCATGACGTTGCCCAGCGCGCGCCGAGACTCTATACCATCCAACGCATAATCGAGGACGACATGAGCGTGGCTGAAAAATCCGAGAAGAAATCCGGCGGGCTTGGCGAAATCGTCAGCGTCATCATCCAGGCTTTGTTGCTGGCCATGGTCATCCGCACGCTGCTGTTCCAGCCCTTCTCGATCCCGTCGGGATCGATGCGGCCGACTTTGCTCGAAGGCGACTATCTCTTCGTCACCAAATGGTCCTATGGCTTCTCGCGCTATTCGTTGCCGTTCGGCCCCGACATCTTTTCCGGCCGCATCTGGGGTTCCGACCCGAAGCGCGGCGACGTCGTGGTGTTCAAGTTCCCGCCGGATCCGTCGCTTGACTACATCAAGCGCGTCGTCGGCCTGCCCGGCGACAAGATCCAGATGAAGAACGGCCAGCTGTTCATCAACGGCGAGGGTGTTCCGCGTGTGAAGACCGGCCAGATCCAAAATCCGGATATCACCGAAGTGCCTGAGCCGGTCGACGTCTATCGCGAGACCCTGCCCAACGGCGTCAGCTACGACACACTCGACCTGACACCGAATTCGATAACCGACAACACCAAAGAGTTTGTCGTGCCCGCCGGCAACTATTTCATGATGGGCGACAACCGCGACAACTCTTCCGACAGCCGCCTCAGCGTCGGCTACGTGCCGGCTGAGAACCTGGTCGGCCGCGCCAACATCGTTTTCTTCTCGATCGCCGGCAAAGCGAGCCCGCTCGAGATCTGGAAATGGCCGTCGCTGGTGCGCCTGTCGCGCATGTTCCATTTCGTAAATTGATGGCTTTGAAGCGCCCGACTGGTGACACTCTTGCCGACTTGGTGAAAGCCAGGACCGGCCATTCCTTCCGGGATGTCCGTTTGCTCGAGACCGCGCTGACCCATTCCAGTGCGGTCAGGGCCAACAGCAACAACCAGCGCCTCGAATTCCTCGGCGATCGCGTGCTCGGCCTGATCGTTGCCGACATGCTTTTCGAAAAATTCCCCGAAGCGCCGGAAGGTGAAATCGCGCCGCGCTTCAATGCCCTGGTCGATGCGCGGACATGTTCCGAGATCGGCATCGAAATGCAGCTGGAAGATCTGGTCCGGGCGGACGCAGCCTTGAAGGCGCGCTCGCGCGGCTCGGGCGGAAACTATCTGGCCGACGCGGTCGAAGCGCTGATCGCGGCGGTCTATATCGATGGCGGCCTCGATGCCGCCAGGCAATTTGTTCTGCGATACTGGGAGCCGCGCTCGAAGAAGGTGGTGGCAAAGCCGCCCAACCCGAAATCCGACCTGCAGGAATGGATTGCCAAGACGAGCGATGTCCGGCCCGAATACGCGATCGAAAAACGTGAAGGACCCGAGCATCAACCGGTTTTCACTGTTTCCGTGAGGGTCAGTGGCTTTGCCCCGGCAAGCGGCATAGGCGGCTCTCGCCGCGCAGCCGAGGAAGCGGCGGCATCGGCATTTCTTGTGCGTGAAGGCATCTGGGCCAACCAAGGGAGTGCGGCATGACCGCCGGTGAAGACTTGCCCTCGGCAGCGGAGGCTCCCGTCACCCATTCCGGCTTCGTCGCCCTGATCGGCGCGCCCAATGCCGGCAAGTCGACGCTGGTCAACCAGCTGGTCGGAGCCAAAGTGTCGATCGTCACCCACAAGGTGCAGACCACCCGCGCCATCGTGCGCGGCATCGCCACGCACGACAATGCGCAGATCGTCTTCGTCGACACGCCGGGCATCTTCAAGCCGAAGCGCCGGCTCGACACCGCGATGGTGACCACGGCCTGGGGCGGCGCCAAGGACGCCGATATCGTGCTGCTGTTGATCGATGCGGAGCGCGGCATCAGGGGCGACGCCGACGCCATCCTCGAGCGGCTGAAGGATGTCCGCCAGCCGATGGTGCTGATCCTCAACAAGGTCGACCGGGTCAAGCACGAAGCGCTTTTGGCCTTGTCCGCGGCAGCGAATGAAAAAGTGCCGTTCAAGCGCACCTTCATGGTCTCGGCGCTTACCGGCTCCGGCTGCAAGGACCTGCTCGACTACCTCGCGCAAGCGCTGCCGGCTGGCCCCTGGTACTATCCGGAAGACCAGATTTCCGACCTGCCGATGCGTCAGCTGGCGGCCGAGATCACGCGCGAAAAACTCTATCTGCGCCTCCACCAGGAACTGCCTTATTCCTCCCATATAGAGACCGAGAAATGGGAAGAGAAGCCGGACGGCTCGGTGCGCATCGACCAGACCATTTATGTCGAGCGCGACAGCCAGAAGAAGATCGTGCTCGGTCACAAGGGCGAGACGATCCGCGCCATCGGCCAGTCCGCGCGCATGGAGATATCAGGCATTTTGGAGCAGAAGGTGCACCTGTTCCTGTTCGTCAAGGTTCGCGAGAACTGGGGCGATGACCCCGAACGCTACCGCGAGATGGGGCTGGAGTTTCCTCATTGAGATTCGTCATCTGGAACTGCCCGGCAGTTTGAGACGACGGCATGCATGACCCGAAACTGACGATCGATACCGATCTCGTGCGCCGGCTGATGGCCGGCGGACAAAGCTTTCAGACCCATAATAGACAACGATAGTCACCGCCGGTCTGCCCGATCGGTCGACATGCTGGACACGACCCATCCGAACCAGTCCGGCAGGTTGTGCGTCGACCGCGCCGGCCAACCCGTTCTTATTGGCGGTTGCTTGGCGGAAAATCCCGACGGCTTTCCGATGGTTTTCCGACATTTCGATGCAAGCCAATGTCAGGAGCTCATGCAGGGTCCCCGGCACGATCCTTGATTTCGCCACGCAACCGGTGACAAGCTCCCGCCATGGAATGGCGCGACGAGGGAATCATTCTCGGCACTCGCAAGCATGGCGAAACCAGCGCCATCCTCGAGGTGATGACGCGCGCGCATGGCCGCCATCTGGGCCTGGTGCGCGGCGGCCGCTCGCGCAAGCAGCAGCCGGTGCTGCAGCCCGGCAACCGCGTCGACCTGCTGTGGCGGGCCCGCCTCGACGAGCATCTCGGCACCTTCCAGGCCGAGGCGATCGAGATGAACGCCGCCCGGCTGATGGACACCGCGGTAGCCGTCTACGGGCTGCAGACCATGGCCGCGCATCTGAGGCTCCTGCCGGAGCGCGACGCCCATGGCGGCCTCTACGAGACGCTGGCCGTGATGATCGCTCATCTCGACGATGCGGATGCCGCCGGCGAACTGGTGGCGCGCTTTGAACTGCTCATCCTCGATGAACTCGGCTTCGGCCTCGATCTCAGCCAGTGCGCGGCGACCGGCGCCCGGCAGGATCTGGCCTATGTCTCGCCGAAATCCGGCCGCGCGGTATCGCGCCAGGCCGGCGCGCCATGGCGCGACAAGATGCTGGCGCTGCCGGCCTTCCTGCAGCGCGGCTCCGGCCTGCGTGCCGATCAGGCGGCACTTGAGGATGCTTTCCGGCTGACCGGTTTCTTCTTTACCCGCCATGTCTACGAGCCGCGCGGCATCGAACAGCCAGACGCGCGTACCGGTTTCCTCGCCGCCTTGCGCAAGCATCATTCGGGCGGCAAAGCCGCCGCAACGGCAGGCGCCCTCCCAGAAATCACGCCGTGAGATTCCCATGAGCGAAGTCGAACTTTATCCAGGCCGGGTGTCGCCGCTTGGCCTTGGCACCATTCCGCTTGCCGACCTCCTCGAATACAGCGGCCTCGACTTGCTGCAGCGGATCATCGACGGCAAATATCCGGCGCCGCCGATCTCCTTCCAGCTGAATTTTACGCTGACCGAAGTGTCTGAGGGCCGGGCGGTGTTTCGCGGCATGCCGAGCGAGCGCCACCTCAACCCGTTGGGCGGCGTGCATGGCGGCTGGGCGGCAACGTTGCTGGACTCCGCACTGGCCTGCGCGGTTCAGAGCTGCTCGACAAGGGCGAGGCCTATACGACGGCCGAGTTCAAAGTGAATTTTACGCGGCCGATCACGCCAAGGACTGGCGAGGTGGTCTGCGAGGGCAAGATCGTCCACAAGGACCGCACGCTGGCGGTATCGGAAGCGACGCTGAAGGACGCGCAGGGCAAATTGCTCGCCTTCGGCACCGAGACATGCTCGATCTTTCCAGCCGCCAATCTCGCGGCGCGCTGAGGCTCGCCATCCGACGGGAGGGCAACGTAGCGCTCAGCCCGTTTTGCGACGCTCGATGAAATCATCGAGCATGGCGCGCTGACCGCTGAGAATCTTGAGGCTGGCTTCAGCCAATGAAAACCAGCCGGCCCTGTCGACTTCGGGAAATTCCTTCATCGCGCCCGACCTTGGCGGCCACTCCATGGTGAACATGCTGCTTTTGACGGCATCGGCGTCGAGGTCGGCTTCGACACTCCAGGCGATGACGATCTTGCCGCCGGCTTGCCGGTAGCTGCCGACACGCTCGAAATCGCCTTCGATGGCGACACCGAGTTCCTCCTTGGCCTCGCGCCGGGCGGCCGCCAGCTCATCCTCGTTCTCTTCGACAAGACCCTTGGGGATCGACCACGCGCCTTCATCCTTCCTTGCCCAGAACGGGCCGCCGGGATGGACCAGAAGAAATTCGAGAATGCCGGCCTTTGTCCGGTGGATCAGCAATCCCGCGCTTCTTTTCGGCATTGGATTTCCTCGCAGCTCATCTGAGGATAGCATGTCTCCCTGGCAAGTAGCGGTGGCGCCATTCCTGACCATCCGGGATAATGGGTGAGGATAACGACTGTAGACCGCTGGAATTTGCCGGCGAAACATGCTCGATGATTTCTCTCCGGTCACCATTGCGGTGGCGTGACTTGAATAGCCGTGTGGCCGCCGCAATTGTCAGTGAAAACTGGCCTGGTTTGGGGGAACCGCCATGTTTGAAAGCCTGATAGGCGCTGTCGTCGTTATCGTGCTTTTCGTCATCGTGCTGCGGCAGCAGGGCCGCATCGGCCTGATCGAGCGCGAACTAGGCGCGCTGCGCAGCCTGGTTCTGTCCGGGGTGAATGTCGCCGCGCCCGCTGCCAAGGCAGTTGAGGCGGTCGCAAGTGACAACGTGCCCGCGGATGCCGCTCAGGCCACCGCAGCGATTGCCGGCATAGCTTCGCCAATAGCAGCCGAAGCGGCACCAGCACAGGCGGCGACCGCGGCGACCGAAGCAGCACAAGCACCGGCTGCGGCTGCCGAAGCGGCCGCCAGCGAGCCTGTGCCAGAGCTGTCAGCCGCGGCCAAGGCGGCGTTCACCGGATCCGCGACCGCCGCAGCAAAAGCCGCCCGCCGGTCCGAGGTCGAAACCGCGCTCGGCACACGCTGGGCGGTCTGGGTCGGCGGCATCGCGCTGGCCTTGGGCGGCCTGTTCCTCATCCGCTACACCATCGAGGCTGGCATTTTCGGCCCGGAAGTGCGGCTGGCCCTGGCAGCCTTGCTCGGGCTGGTGCTGATCGGCGGCGGCGAGTTCATCCGCCGCACGGGCTTCAAGGTTCCGGTGGAAGGGTTGGCTGGCGCCTATATCCCGGCGATCCTGACGGCTGCCGGTGCCTTCATCCTGTTCGGCACGGTCTATGCCGCCCATGCCGTTTACGGCTTCGTCGGCCCGACCTTCGCCTTCACCGTGCTCGGCGCCATCGGCGTGGCGACGATTGTCGCCGCTCTCATCCACGGCCAGGCCCTGGCCGGCATCGGCCTTGTCGGCTCCATGGCGACGCCGGCGCTTGTGTCCTCTCAGGCGCCATCTCCATGGGCGCTTTTCGTCTATCTCGCCATCGTGCTTGCCGCCACCGCCGTGATCGCCCGCATGCGCGACTGGAAATTCCTGATGGCGGCGGCGTTCTTCGGCACCGGCGCCTGGACCATCGCTTATATGATGGCTTCGCCCGGCACCGACCTTGCCGTCATCCTGTTCATCGACGCGGTGACGCTGGCGGTGCTTGCCTTTGTCTGGCTGGGTAGCCGCGGCGGCGAAGCGGAAACGGCAAAGAACGCCTTCGACTGGCCCTCGATCGTGCCAGGTGTCTTCGTTGCTTTTTCGGCGCTGGGCCTGTCCGTCGACATGACACTGGTCGCCGCCGGCGGCGCCCTGCCTGGCGCGTTCGTCCTCGTCGCCCTTGTCGCCACCGCGCTCTACCGGCCGCGCGCGCTGCCGCTGCTGCACGCCGCCGGTGTGGTGAGTGTGATGATCTATCTCGGCATCATTCCGCCCGCCACCATCGGCTCAGGCATATCCCAGGGAAACATAGGCTTTGACGGAATGCCGGTGGCGGCCGGAAATCCCTTGACCCTGCGCATCGGCATTGGTCTTGGCCTAGTCTTCATCGGCGCCGGTTTCTGGGCCGCACGCCGCTTCGCCGCCACCACGCAGGTTCGCGCGGCATGCTGGGCGGCATGGGGCGTTGCCGCGCCGCTGGTTATTCTGCTGACGCTGTGGCTCGCCTACGGCAATCTCGACCGCGACCTGGCCTATGCCGCGGTCGCTACCCTTCTGGTCGTCGTCTTCGCCGCCGGCGGCGAATGGATCGCGCGCGCCGAAGAGCCGCCGCTCAGGGGTGGCGTGGCCGTTTCCTTTGCACTGGGTGGAGCGGCTGTGGCTGGCCTGCTGATGCCCCACATGGCTTTCGGTTCCGGCTGGACCACGCTGCTTCTCGGCGTTGCGGCAATCGTGCCGGCGCTGGCGACGCGCTGGCGCTCCTATCCGGTCCTCGGCTGGATTTCGGTCGGCGCGGTTGTCGCCGTGCTTGGCCGCGTTGCCTTCGATCCGACCATCGTCGGCGCCGAATTGCTGACGACGACGCCGGTGTTCAACTGGCTGCTGCCCGGTTACGGCGTGCCGGCGCTCGCCTTCGGCTTCGCCGCCTGGCAACTCGCCCGCACCACCAATGGCCGGCCGCGCCTTGCCATGGAGGCGGGTGCAGCCCTTTTCGCGCTGCTCACCATCGCCATGCTGGTGCGCCACGCCATGCATGGCGGCGTCATCGACACCGGCACCGTCACGCTCGCCGAACAGGCGATCTACACCCTGATCGCCCTCGGCGCCGGCGCCATATTGGTCGCCATCGACATGCGCTCGCCAAGCTCGGTGCTGCGCTACGGCTCGATGGCCGCCGGCGTGGTCTCGGTCGCCTTCATCGTCTTCCAGCATTTCCTGATGCTGAACCCGTTGTTCACCGATGAGTCGACCGGCCAGATCCCGGTGTTCAACCTCTTGTTCCTGGCCTACCTCCTGCCGGCCATCGCCGCTGGCGGGCTGGCGCTCTATGCCAGGGACAAGCGGCCGCCATGGTACGCGCAGATGCTGGCTGTTGTGGCGGCATTGCTTGTCTTCGCCTACGCCACACTGTCGGTCAGGCGTGCGTTCAAGGGCGAGTTCATCGGCCTGTGGAGCGGTCTCGGCCAGCTCGAGACCTACACCTATTCGGCGCTCTGGCTGGTCATCGGCGTCGTGCTGCTCACCGCCGGCGTCTGGCTGAAATCGCAGGTGCTGCGCATTGCCTCGGCGGCGCTGATCGCGATTGCCGTGGTGAAAGTCTTCCTGTTCGACATGTCGGAGCTGGAAGGCGTGCTCAGGGCGCTGTCCTTCATCGGCCTCGGCGCCGTGCTGATCGGCATCGGCCTGTTCTACCAGCGGCTGCTGACCAGGGCGGCGAGGGAGTAGCGCTGCTTCTTGAACGAATATGCAGGATGGAATATATGAATATCCAATAAAGGATATTCATATGCCGCTCTATATACGTGACGACGAAGTGGATGCGCTGGCCACCCGATTGCAGCGCGAGACGAACGCTCCGAGCAAAACCGAGGCGGTACGGATCGCGCTCGTACACGAACTCGAACGCAATCGAACCAAGGTGCCGCTGCGCGACCGGATTGCCAGGCTACAGCTCGAGGCCAGGAAGATTGGTCTGCCCAATCCCGATTTCGATATGAAGAGGTTCACCGACGAGATGTGGGAAGACTGATGTTTGTCGACGCGTCGGTGGTGGTCGCCATTCTCAACCAGGAGCCGGGTTGGGAGGAATTGATCAAGCGGGTTTCCGGGTTTTCCGGCTTGCTCTGCGTTTCTCCCTTGGTGCGCTTCGAAGCAACACAAGCACTGGCGCGTGCTGGTGCGGGGTCGCGCAAACCCACTGCCGGGGCACTTCTCCATGCTCGCGATTTGGTTGATCGGTTCATTCTGGAGATTGACGGAGACAATGTGACGATCGACGACGACATCGGCTCTCGGGCCATCGACGCCAGCGCCCGTTACGGCAAAACCGTTGGGCACCAAGCGGATCTGAACCTTGGCGACTGTTTCGCCTACGCCTGCGCGAAAAGTCGCGATCTTCCGCTCCTCTACAAGGGCAATGATTTCGCACTGACCGATTTGGGATAATTCGGCTTTCTTGTTGATTGCCGGGAATAATTCGGCTCACGCTCTCGTTATCTCAGTGCTTGGGTGACCGGGGCGGCAGACCGCTTCGCGCTGGCTGCTTGCGCCACGCCGGGAAGGCGCGTTCAATCGGGTTAAACAAGGGCGACCTCAGAACCAGCGGTCATGGACGAAAAGAAGGCAGCAATCCTTGGTGAAATACCGCGCCTGCGCCGCTACGCACGCTCGCTTCTGCGCGACCGCGATTCCGCCGACGATCTCGTCCAGGATTGCCTCGAACGGGCGCTGTTGCGGCTCGAGAGCTGGCAGACAGGAGAAAGCCCCCGGAGGTGGCTGTTTACGATCATGCATCATTTGTTCATCGATCAGATGCGCAAGGTGAACCGGCGCGGTGAGGTGGCGATCCTGCCGCTCGACGCAAACGAGGCGCAGGCAGTCCCCGCCGAGCAGGCGGAGAATGCTGCATCGCGCGAGATCATCGAGGCTCTGCAGGCGATCAGCCCCGACCGCCGCGCCGCCCTTGTCATGGTCGCCATCGAAGGATTTTCCTATGCCGAAGCCGCCAACATTCTCGGCGTGCCCGCAGGCACGCTGATGTCGCGCATAGCGCGCGGGCGCGAGGAACTGCGCAGCCTGCTCGACGACACCGCACGCCGCCGCTCGATAAGGATCGTCGAGAAATGACCCGCCGCGATTTTTCCGAACGCGACATCCACATGGCCCTCGACGGCGAGCTGCCGGCAGACGAGCGCGCCGCCTATGACGCCTGGATCGACGCCAATCCCGAAATGAAGGCGAAAAGCGCCCGCTACACCGCCGACCGCGCCGCGCTACGCGCCGCCTTTGCCGGCGTGCTCGACGAGCCGGTGCCGATGCTGTTCAAACAGATCGTGCGCGGCGAAGGCCCGACCAGGGTAGCGGCGCGGCACTCGCGCTGGTGGCTTGCGGCTGCGGCGGCCGCGGTTCTCGTCGTTGGCGGTCTTGGCGGCTATTTTGCCGGCATCGACGGCATCGGCAGCGATGACGGAGCAGATGACCAACTGGCCGAGGAGGCCATCGCCGCCCATGTCATCTATGCCGCCGAGCAACGCCATGCGGTGGAAGTCCCGGCCAGCGACAAGGACCATCTGCAGACCTGGCTGTCCAACCGCGTCGGCCTGAAGCTGGTGGCGCCCGATCTGGTGGCGGAAGGCTTCCAGCTGGTTGGCGGCCGGTTGCTGCCCGCCGGCCAGGGCAAGGCCGCTATGCTGCTCTACGAGGACGCCAAGGGCCAGCGCATCTCCCTGTTCGTTACCGCCGACTCGGCTGCCAAGTCCAAGGGCACCTACATGGCGGACGCCGACGGTCCCGAGGCCGTCTACTGGCTGGACAAGGGCTATGCCTGCGCCGTCGTCGGCTCGCTGCCGCGTGAGCAACTGGCTGCGGTCGCCAAGCGCGCCTACGGTCAGCTTCTGGCGGGTCTCGCCAGTTGAGCGCATTCCGTTTTCGGGTCATGCGCCGGGCCGGCGCCGCACTTCGCGGTGCCGCTCCCACGCCCGCCACTCGCGGCGGAACCTGTCACAATTCGGCCCTATTCAAGGTGCGATAGCGCTTGGCTGATGTCGGCGTTTCGGCCGATGTTTGCGTCGTTTTTGACCGGGGCCTTTTCCTCCACCCAATCGAGGTTTTCTGAACCCGCATGCCTGCCGAGATTCGCAAGGCCCGCGCGTCCGACGTCGATGACCTCGCCGCCATCGAGAAGGCGGTTTTTTCCAGTGACCGCATTTCCCGGCGCTCCTTTCGCCAGTTGATCGAGCGCGAGACCGCCGAGTTGCTGGTCGCCGAGGACGATGGCCGCGTCGCCGGTTACGCCGTGGTGTTGTTTCGCAAGGGCAGCGGCGTGGCCCGGCTCTATTCGCTTGCCACCAGTCCGTTTTTCGGCGGCCGCGGCATTGGCCGCATGCTGCTTGCATCGGCCGAAGAGGCAGCCTTTGAGCACGACCGCATGATGCTGCGTCTCGAAGTGCGCGAGGACAATCTGCGCGCCATCCGCATCTATGAGCAGAGCGGCTACCGCAAGATCGGTCGCGAACCCCACTATTACGAGGATGGCGAGACGGCTCTGCGCTACGAAAAGACCTTGCGCGGCGACATTCCGGTCGCCACCGAAGTGCCGTTTTACCAGCAGACCTGCGAGTTCACCTGCGGCCCATGCTGCCTGATGATGGCGATGGCCAATTTCGATTCCGGCTTCGTGCCCGATCCGGTCATGGAAATCCGCCTGTGGCGCGAGGCGACGACTGTTTTCATGATGTCCGGCCCGGGCGGTTGTGAGCCGTTCGGCCTTGCGGTGGCCGGCCACGAAAACGGATTAGCGGCCGAAATCTTCGTGTCCTTCTACGGCGCGCTCTTCTTGCAATCGGTGCGCAGCGAGGACAAACGCCGGGTGATGGAACTTGCCCAGGTCGACTTTCGCCGTCGCGCGGAACAATACGGCATCCCGGTGAATTACCGTCCATTCGCCATCGACGACATCAGAGGCGCTTTGGCCGAGGGAAAACTTGTGCTGGTGCTGATCAGCGGCTTCCTGATGTTCGGCAAGAAGGTGCCGCATTGGGTGTTGGCCATCGGCGACGACGGCGATCACATCCTGATCCACGATCCCTGGGTCGAGGACGAAAGACAGGAGACCATCCTCGATGCCGCCAACATTCCCGTCCCCCACGGCATCTTCATGAACATGGCGCAATTCGGCCGCGACGGACTGCGTGCTGCCATCACTCTTGGGAAACGCTGATAACAATGACCTGGGTCATCCTCACCGGCCGTCAGAATGATCTCGACCAGACGGCGACGCCACATAAGATCATCACCAACCGTGACTATCTTGCACATCCGGCGCTGTTTCGCGGCCAGCAGCCGAAGGTGATCAACCTGTCGAACAATTACGCCTACCAGAGCCGCGGCTACTATGCCTCTCTGCTCGCCGGTTCGCGCGGCCACAAGGTCATCCCGACGGTCGAGACGATGATCGACCTGTCGGAGCGCAAGCTCTACGAGCACGCACTGCCGGAGCTGGAACTGGCGCTCAACAAATGCCGCAAGGATCTCGGCGGCGTCTTTCCGCAAAAAGTCTGCATCTTCTTCGGCATCGGGCCGTCGAAGATCTGGGATCGCTTCGCCAAGCTGTTGTTCGACTGGTTCCGCGCCCCCGCGCTTGAGGTCCACATCAAGGACAGCGCCGAATGGGCTTCGATCCGCAAGATCGGCTTCCTGCCGCTGGCCAGGATGACCGAGGAGGAAGAAGCCTTATTCGTGCAGGCGCTGGAGACCTACACCAACCGCGAGTGGCGTGACACCAAGGGCCGCACGCCGGCGCGCTACACCTTCGCCACGCTGGTCGATCCGCATGAGGAACTGCCGCCGTCGGAGATTTCCTCGCTGCGCTACTGGGCCAAGATCGCCGAAAAGATGGGCGTCGAAATCGAGCCGATCACCAGGAAGGACCTGGCCAAGCTCGCCAATTACGACGCGCTGTTCATCCGCGAGACCACTTCGATCTCCAACCACACCTACCGCTTTGCCCGCCGCGCCCAGCAGGAAGGCATGCCGGTGATCGACGATCCGCTGTCGATGATCCGCTGCACCAACAAGGTCTATCTCAACGAGCTGATGGCCTACAACAAGGTGCCGGTGCCGCCGACGGTGATGATTGCCGGCACCACCGACCTCGAACTGGCGGCGCAGACGCTGGGCTTTCCGCTGGTGCTGAAGATCCCGGATTCATCGTTCTCGCGCGGCGTCAAGAAATGCGGCAACTTCGAGGAACTGAAGACACTCGCCACGGAGTGGCTTGAGGATTCCGATCTTCTGATCGCGCAGAAATTCATTCCGACCGAATATGACTGGCGCGTCGGCGTGCTCGGCGGCCAGCCTCTGTTTGCCGTGCACTATCTGATGGCCAAAAAACATTGGCAGATCGTCAACCACAAGGCCAGCGGCAAGCCCGACCAGGGCGGCATCAAGACCTTTACGCTGAAAGAGACGCCGCCGCATGTCGTCGAGACCGCGGTGAAGGCGGCGCGCTGCATCGGTGACGGGCTTTACGGCGTCGACCTCAAGGAAACCAAGGACGGTGTCTTCGTCATCGAGGTCAACGACAACCCCAATCTCGACCATGGTTGGGAGGATTCCGGCGAAAAGGACGAGGTCTGGGTGCGGCTGACGCAATGGTTCCTGGAGCGGCTCGATCGTCCCGGGCGGTAATTCAAGGCGAGGGGGGACGTATGCAGTTCATCGTCATCGAGGATTTCACCGGCTGCGATCGCAAGGAAATCTATCGCCGCTTCGGCGAGCGCGGCCGCCTGAAGCCGGACGAGCTTGTCGTCCACCACTCCTGGATCGCGGCGGATATGAGCCGCTGCTTCCTTCTGGTCGAGGCCGATGACGTCACGCTGCTGCAGCGCTGGGTCATCGAATGGTCTGACCTGGTGGAGTTCGAGATCATTCCCGTGGCGACGAACAAGGACATGGTAGCGGCATTGGCGGGCCATCTTTGAGTGGTGGTATTCGCCGCCCATCTCTGAGCCGCAAGCCATCATCGAAGCGCCGGCGAATCCACCGACCGCCGGCATTCCTCGATCAGCCAGGAACGGAACGCCGCCACCACGTCGCGCCTTGCGCTGCGCTCGGGGATTGTCAGGCAATAGGGCTGGCGCAGCGCGATCGATAGGGCGCTCGGCCGGACCAGCCGGCCGTCTTCCAGCGCCTTGGCGCAATAGATGCCTTGCGCCAACGCCACGCCCAGCCCCGAAATCGCCAGGTCGAGCGCTGCCCGCGATGAGTTCGCCGACAGGCCGCGCTGCACTGCCCGGCCGGGATCGATGCCGGCCGCCTCGAACCAGTTGCGCCATGACGGGAACGACGCTCCGGTCGGCCCCCAATCGGTGTGGATCAGCGGGAAGCCGGCAAGGTTCTCTAGCCTGATCTTGGCGGCAAGCCTTGGCGCGCACACGGGATACACGGCGTCCCTGACGATGTCCTCGGTCGGGTGTTCACGATAGTGCGGTCCGAAGGACAGCCTGAGGTCGACCAGTTCACGGTCGAACGGCACCGGGTCGTCATCGCCGCGCAGAGAGATGTCGACGGCGCCGTGGCTGGCGACAAAGCCGGCGAGACGCTCCGAGAGCCAGCCCATCGCCATGGACGGCGGCACCGATATGACAAGCCGCGGGCGGAAGGCATCGCCGCCGCGCGCGACGCTGCCGATCTCCTGGAAGGCCAGGGTCAGCCTCGGCAGCATCTCGACGCCGGCCTCGGTGAGCACGACGCGGCGGTTGACGCGGTGGAACAGCTTGCGGCCCATCTGCTCCTCGACGGTGCGGATGAGCTGACTGACGGCGGCTGCCGAGATCGACAGTTCTTCCGCCGCCGCGGCAAAGCTGCCCGAGCGCGCCGCCGCCTCGAAGGCTTGAAGTCCTCTCAGGGATGGAAGTGCGGCCATTGGCGATCAAAAAGATAAGTTGTGCTTATCTATTTTGCAGAAATCCTCGTTTTTAGAAAGGTTTCTCGTTGGGGTAGCGTGGCGCCATGACCGTATCAGTCCAAACCGACCCCACAGACCATCGCGATGTCATCGCGTCGCTGACCAATGAGCAGCGTAGCCGCCTGACCGGCAAATCGGACGGGCGGGGCCTGACCCAGCTCGCATTTCATCTCGGTGGGATCATCCTTATCGGCGCGCTGATCGCGGCCAAGGTGCCGTATTGGCCGCTGCTGATGCTGCCGCAAGGCATCCTCATCGTCTTCCTGTTCACGTTGCTGCATGAAACGGTGCACAGGACAGCTTTCGAGACGCAGTGGCTCAACGATGCCGTGGCAAGGGCCTGCAGCCTGGCGATCGCGCTGCCGGCTGACTGGTTCCGCTATTTCCATTTCGCCCATCATCGCTTCACCCAGGATCCCGAGAACGATCCCGAGCTCGCCTTTCCGAAACCGGAGACGATGCGGCAATACATCGTCCACGTCTCGGGCCTGCCGGTGTGGTGGGCGCATTTGCAGACGCTCTACACCAACGCGACCGGCGGTTACCGCGACAACTACGTGCCGCCAAAGGGCCTGCCCAAGGTGCGTGCTGAGGCCCGCGCCATGATCGCTTTCTATGTCGTAGTCACCGCACTGGCGCTCTGGTTCAAGGCGACGGTGCTGCTCTATGTCTGGATCGTGCCGGCACTGCTCGGCCAGCCCTTCCTCAGGCTTTATCTGCTGGCCGAGCACGGTCGCTGCCCGCTCGTTGCCAACATGCTGGAAAATAGTCGCACCACGCTGACCAACTGGCTGGTGCGCAAGGTTGCCTGGAACATGCCGTATCACGCCGAGCACCACGCCTATCCCGGCGTGCCGTTTCATCAGCTGCCGGCGTTTCACCAGCTGATCGAGCGCCATCTCAAAGTGGTCGAGCCCGGCTATGTCAGCTTCCACGAAAAATACATCGAGACGCTGCGCTGACAGTGATGCTCAATCCGCGGACTTGATCGTCTTGGCCTCTAGCGGCTGTTCGACCAGCGTGACGAAATAGCGGAGCACGGTGGGAACGATGGCGTCGTTGAAGACGTAGCGATCGCCGTGCAACCCTTCGCCGGGTCCGACTGCCCCAGCGCCGATCCACGCATAGCAGCCGCCCGCTTCGCGAACCATATAGGCGAAATCCTCGCAGCCGAGGCTCGGGTTGAATGCGGTCTCGACTTGTTCGCGACCGACGACGACAGCCGCAGCTTGCACGGCCTGGTCTGTCGCGGCTGATGTGTTGACCAGCGGCGGATAGCCTTTGCGATAGGCGAGCTTGGCGGTCAGGCTGTGCGCCGAGGCGATACCGTCGGCGATCTCTCCGATTAGCCTTTCACAATGGTCCGAAAGAGCCGGCTCGAAGAAGCGGCAGGTTCCCTGCAGCCAGACCGTGCCCGGCACGATGTTGCCGACATTGCCGCCATGAATCTGCGTGATCGAGACGACCAGCGCCGTCTGCGGGTCGACCGAGCGGCTGACGATGCGCTGCACGCCCTGAACGAAGACGCTGGCTGCAAGCACCGGGTCGTCGCCTAGCTGTGGCATGGCGGCATGCGCGCCGGTCCCCTCGAAACTCAGCTCGAAATTGTCGACGGCCGCCATCATCGCGCCGGCGCGGGCAGCGATCGTGCCAAGCGGCAGCCCCGGCCAATTGTGGACGGCGTAGACGGCTTCCACCGGGAAGCGCTCGAACAGCCCGTCCTCGATCATCCGCATGCTGCCGCCTTCGTTTTCTTCCGCCGGCTGGAAGATGAAATAGACGGTTCCGTCGAAGGCTCTGCTATCGGCGAGCAGCTTGGCGGCGCCGAGCAGCATCGCGGTGTGGCCATCATGGCCGCAGGCATGCATCACGCCGTCCTTTTTCGACGCGTATGGCAATCCCGTTTTCTCGACGACCGGCAAGGCGTCGAGCTCGGCCCTGAGCCCGATTGCCCGCGCGCTGGGTCCCCCCTTGAGCACGCCGACCACCCCGGTGCCGCCTATGCCTTGGTGGACCTCATCGAGCCCGAAGGCGCGCAGCCTGTCGGCAACGAAGCGCGCGGTCTCATATTCTTTGAAGCCGAGTTCGGGATTGGCGTGGATGTGATGCCGCCATTGCACCACCTGCGGGGTGAGGGCGGCGACGGGGTCGTTGTGCAGCATTGCGCTCTCCTTGCCGGCCGTCGTAAATTTCGGCCTTGTCGATGCCAGCACCTAAAGGGTTGCGGCGGCGGCGTCTTGAACAGGATTGACCGTGTTGGGAATTCACGAGCCGCAGGAGACAACGCAGTTCTGGCGTCATCCGCGCTTTCGCGATCTTGGCATGCTCAGGGCGCGGTTCACGCGGCATCGCTATGAGCTGCACACGCACCCGACCTATGTCGTCGCCCTGATCACGCAAGGCTGCGAGCGTGTCCGCATCGGCAACGAGAGCGTCGTTGCGCCGTCGGGCACGGTCCTCCTCGTCAATCCGGAGGTGTGGCACGATGGCGAGGCTGGTGCCGAGAAAGGCTGGGCCTATCGTACCTTCTATCCCTCGACCTCACTTATGGGCGCGATCGCAGCAGAACTCGGGCAGGATCGTGCGCCACTGTTTTCGCAATCGATCGTCGATGATGCCGATCTCGTCCAGGCTGTAGCCGTAGCGCATCAGAGCTCGATATCAGGCGATGCGGCGGGTGCCGAAACATCCATGCTGATCGCCTTGCGCGAGCTCATCCTGCGTCATGGCGACTGGGGCGGCCGACGGCGCGAGACGGTCGAAAGCTTCGGATCGAAAAGCAGGCTTCGGGTCTATGAACAGGTCATCGAAGACCATCTGAGTTCGGACCTCGATTTGCAGCGGCTCTCCGAAGCCGCAGGCGTGACGCGCTTTCAGGTCATCCGGGATTTCAAGAAGGCGCTGGGTCTCACCCCGGCCGCCTTCATCCGCGACCGCAGGTTGCGTCGCGCTGATCTCCTTATCCGGCAAGGTTCCGATCTCGCCGATGCCGCCTTTGCGGCCGGCTTCTCCGACCAGAGCCATCTCTCGCGCACCTTCCGCGCGGCGCATGGAATGACACCGGGCATGTTCAGGCGGGCCGGCGTACCGCTCTCGTCTTCAGCAGGCGATTGATCTCAGTCGCCTTTGACGGCACGCCGATCAGAAAGCCCTGCGCCTCGACGCAGCCGGCCTTGCGCAATATGTCGAGCTGGGCTTCGGTCTCGACGCCTTCTGCGGTGACGGTGATGCCTAGCTCGGCGCCAAGCCCGATGATCGTACGCACGATCGCCGCCGTGTCCCGGTTGTCGATATCATGGATGAAGGAGCGGTCGATCTTGATCTTGTCGACGGGAAAACGCCTGAGATAGCCAAGCGACGAATAGCCCGTGCCGAAATCGTCGAGCGCGATGCGCACTCCGAGTTCGCGCAACTGCCTCAGCGTCTTCAGCACCGTCTCGCTTTCATCCATCAGCACGGTTTCGGTGATCTCCAGCTCAAGCCGCCTGGCCGGCACGCCTGAAACGGCCAGCGCCGAAATCACGCTGCGGGCAAAGTCGGCGCTTCTGATCTGCACGGCCGAGACGTTGACGGCGATGCGCATTCCGTGCGGCCAGCCGGCGGCCACGCTGCAGGCCTGTTTCAGCGCCCATTCACCCAGCGGAACGATCAGTCCGCTGTCTTCGGCGGCCGCGATGAAATCGTCGGGCGCCACCAGGCCGCGCGTCGGCGAATTCCACCGCATCAAGGCCTCGGCGCCAACGATCTCGCCTGACGCGATGTTGGTGATCGGCTGGAAGTCCAGGACGAATTCCTGCCGCTTCAGTGCCGTCTCGAGATCGGTTTCGAGCGCCAGGCGCGCCCGCGCCAGGGCATCCATGCCGGGCTCGAAAAAGCGGTAGACGTTGCGGCCTTCGCTCTTGCCCCTGTAAAGCGCCATGTCGGCGTTCTTCAAAAGCGTGTCGGCGTCTTTGCCGTCACCGGGATACAGCGCGATGCCAAGGCTGATGCCGACATGCATGTCGCGGCCCTTGTTGCGAAACGGCTGGCTGATGACCGAGACGATGCGTTTTGCCAGGTTCTCCGCATCGGCGGTCCCTTTGGGATTGAACTGCAGGATGGCGAACTCGTCGCCGCCGAGGCGGGCGACCACATCCGTATCGCTGCGCAGGCTGTGCCGCAGCCGCTCGGCCACGCATTTCAGCAGCCAGTCGCCGGCCGGGTGCCCCCAGGTGTCGTTGACGGCCTTGAAGCGATCAAGGTCGAGCGAGAAGATTGCCAGCGGAGTAGCAGGGGTTTCGCCAAGCGCCTGGTCGAGCCGCTCGCGGAACATCGAGCGGTTGGGCAGGTCGGTCAGCGTGTCGTAATGGGCAAGATGGCTCATGCGCTCGTCGGCGCGCCGGCGCTCGGTGATGTCTTCGAAGGTTGCCACCCAGCCGCCGCCGGCAAGCGGCCGGCGCGAAACAAACAGCGTGCGGCCATCAACTAGTTCGCGATAGCTCGAACGGGTTTGGCCGGCCTCCAGGGTCGCCCTCGTCTTTGCCACCTCGACATCGATGTCGATGGACACAAAGATGCCGAGGCGAACGAGCTTTTCCAGCATCTGGCCGTGTGTCATGCCGAGCGCGAAATCAGCTGCTTTTGCCTTGCACAAATCCAGAAAGCGCTGGTTGCGCACGATCAGCGTGCCGTCCGCGCCATACATCAACAGGCCTTGCGACATGTTGGCGAGCGCCGCATCGAAGCGGCGATGCTGCTCCTTCAATTCCTGCTCGGCCCGCCTGTGCTCCGTGATGTCCTCATAGATCGACACCCAGCCGCCCGAGGCCAGCGGTCGGTGCGTGATGGAAACGATGCGGCCGTCCGACAGGATTTCCTCGTAGGTCGAGGCTTGCGCGCGCTCGATATAGGGCTTGCGCATGGCATAAAGGTCTTGGGCACTCTGCGAGGCGACGCCGATGTCGACGCTGTGTTGGAGAATGTCCAGGAACGCGATGCCGGGCCGCACGATCTTCGCATCGAGGGAGAAGATGCTGAGATAGTTGCGGTTGCAGATGATCATCCGCTCGTCGGCATCGAACATGCACAGGCCATGCGACATGTTCTCGACGGCCGCCGAAAAGCGCTCGTTCTGGTTGCGCAATTCGTCTGCGATCTGCCGTGTCGCGGCGACGCCTCCGCCTCCCCGTCTGCGGACGGGCGAACCACCCTTGACGTGCGCAACGGACATGAGGCGTACCTGCTGACCGTGATCGAGCCCGGTACTGTGGGTCCCGCCGGTTAATTTAGCGTATGTTCACTCGGCCGAACGCACCGGAACCGCTGCCAGGCGCTGCTTTTCGATCGTTGCATAGCGCTTGAGAAACGCTGCCTGCGCCGAGGTTACCGAGCGCGGGGTGAAATCGAAGCGATCGGCATTGAAGCCGCGCGGCCGGCCGAAGAACTCGGTTGCTTCCGCGGTCGAAAAGCCGGCGAGCAGCGTGGCCTCGTAGTAAGCGGCGATCTGGTCGGCGCGCTTGATTTCCTTGCGCAGGCCGACGCCGAGTTCGGCCGGCAGCGAGAAGCGCTGGTGGATGGCGCGCTGGAGACGCAGCTCGCAGTCCTTATAGGAGCCGCCCATCACCGATTTGAACGGCGAGATCATGTCGCCGATGACATATTCCGGTGCGTCGTGCAGCAGGGCTGCCAGCCGCGCATTGGCCGAGGCGTCCGGCTGTAATTCGTCAAAAAGGGCCTCGACCAGTAGGGAATGCTGAGCGACCGAAAAGGCGTGATCGCCGCGCGTCTGGCCATTCCAGCGGGCGACGCGGGCAAGCCCATGAGCGATGTCGGAAATCTCGATATCGAGCGGCGAGGGGTCGAGCAGGTCGAGCCGCCGCCCCGACAGCATGCGCTGCCACGCACGCGGCGGCGCACCGACACGGTCGGCGGCCATCAGGCGTCCTCCGCGCCGACCGCTTCCTTGGGAAAGCTGAACTTTGCCCAGGCCGGGATGGCGAGCGAGACGGTAACATCACCGGCCAGGACCGGCTGGCCGGCGTCGATCGCCGCCTTCACCCGGTCGATGCGGGCTATGGCGAGGCCGGCCGTGCCTGCGGTCGAGCCGAGCATGCCGACGGGCCGCCCCGCAACCGTCAGTTCAGTGCCCTCCGCGGGCAAGGCATGGTCGGCCGAAACGATCAGCACCCGCCGTCTGGCGGTGCCGCGATGCTGCATGCGCGAGACCACTTCCTGGCCGACATAGCAGCCCTTCTTGAAGCCGACACCGCCGGCCTCGTCGAGCAGCACGTCGTGCGGGAAGGCGTCGCCGAGCTGATAATCGGAACCGCTCTCGGCGATGCCGTGGGCTATGCGGAGCGCTTGCCATGCGGCTAGGTCGCCGCCCGCCGGCGTGCCGCCATAGCTGCGCCTGACGGACAGCTGGCTGAAGCGTGCATCAGAAACGTCAGTTGAATCAGTTTGTGAGGCGGTTGAATCGGGTCCCCATGCAACCGTCACAAGCGATTGATCCTGCTTGCTAATCTCGACCTTGGCGCGCAGCTTGTAAAGCGCGAGCCGGCGCAGGAAATCGTCGGATACATCGGCGCGGCATTCCAGCCGGAAGCCATTCTCGCCACTGCGCGAGACCAGGAAGTCGAACAGGATCTTGCCTTGCGGCGAAAGCAGTGCGCCGGGCTTTGCCTCTGCGGCGCCCAGCGTATCGAGGTCCGTGGTGAGGATGTTCTGCAAAAAATGCTCGGCATCCGGGCCTGACACGGAAATGACGGCGCGGTCTTTGAGCAGGGCAAAGGGCATGGGTTGAAATAAAGCCTGATCTTGCAAAAGGGTCGGCCTTTACGTAAGCCGACGACATTCCCCCCGCAAGAGACCGAACGCCAATGGCCACCACCTACGATCTCATCCTGACAGGCGGCACGGTGGTCAACCATGACGGCGAGGGCGCGCGCGACGTCGGCGTCAGGGATGGCCGCATCGCGGCCATCGGCGATCTTCGCCAGGCCTCGGCCGGCGAAACGATCGACTGCCGCGGCTTGCACATCCTGCCGGGCGTCGTCGACAGCCAGGTGCATTTCCGCGAACCGGGACTGGAACACAAGGAAGATCTGGAGACGGGTTCGCGCGCGGCTGTGCTGGGCGGCGTCACCGCCGTGTTCGAAATGCCCAACACCAACCCGCTGACCACCAGCGAAGCGGCGCTTGCCGACAAGGTGCGGCGCGGCACCGGCCGCATGCACTGCGACTTCGCCTTCTGGGTCGGTGGCACGCGCGAGAACGCCAATGATGTCGGCGAACTCGAGCGGCTGCCCGGTGCTGCCGGCATCAAGGTGTTCATGGGTTCCTCCACAGGCGACCTCCTGGTCGAGGACGACGAGGGTGTCGCTTCGATCCTGAGGAACACCCGACGCCGCGCCGCCTTTCACTCCGAGGACGAGTTCCGGCTGCGCGAGCGCCTCGGCCTGCGCGTCGACGGTGACCCGTCCTCGCACCCGGTCTGGCGCGACGAGATCGCCGCCTTGCGCTGCACCGAACGCCTGGTGCGCATCGCGAGAAACACCCGCGCCCGTATCCACGTCCTGCACATCTCCACCGCGGAAGAGATTGTGTTCCTCGAACAGCACAAGGATGTCGCCACCTGCGAGGCGACGCCGCACCATCTGACGCTCGCCGCCGACGATTATGCGCGGCTGGGCACGTTGATCCAGATGAACCCGCCGGTGCGGGCGGCGCGTCATCGCGATGGCGTCTGGCACGGCATTGGCCAAGGCATTGTCGATGTGCTGGGCTCCGATCATGCCCCGCACACGCTGGCCGAGAAGGCAAAGCCCTATCCGGCGTCGCCATCCGGGATGACCGGGGTGCAGACGCTGGTGCCGATCATGCTCGATCACGTCAATGCCGGCCGGCTGACCCTGCAGCGCTTCGTCGACCTGTCCAGCCACGGCCCGCAACGCATCTTCGGCATGGCGAGAAAAGGTCGCATTGCCGCCGGTTACGACGCCGATTTCACCATCGTCGACCTGAAGCGCCGCGAGACTATCACCAACGCGCAGGCCGGTTCCAAGGCCGGCTGGACGCCCTATGACGGCAAAGAGGTTACCGGCTGGCCGGTCGGCACCGTCCTGCGCGGCCGCCGCATCATGTGGGAAGGCGAGATCGTCACGCCGGGACAGGGCAGGCCGGTGGACTTCTCCGAAGCGCTGCCAGCATAGGCTCCATACCTCCCCTTGTGGGAGGTCGGACCAAAGGTCCGGGTGGGGCTAGTGCCGCACCCCCACCCCGATGCTTCGCATCGCCCCTCCCCACAAGGGGGAGGGTAAGCTGCTCAATCCCCGGCGACGAAAAACGTCCACTGCCCGGCCGGGGTGATGCCGACGCGGTAGAAGATGTAGGCGCCGAACTGCTTCATGTCGTCATAGTCGCCGGCGGTGACGATCTTGAACAGTTCGACCCGCTGCCTGGCGTCGAGCTTATCCAGCGGCAGGGCGAAGAAATACGGCCAGACATAGAGTTCCTGCGGCGTGCCGACGTCGACATGGACATAGCCGGCATTGAGCACCTCTTCCATGATGGCGAGGATTTCCTGGCCTTCCTTGTCGCCTGAAAGCCCCTTCAGGAAAGCGATCGGGTCGCCCTCGATCTCGCCCAGCGACAATTGGGTCATGGTGTCGCCCTTGCCGATCAGTGGCCGCAGCTTCTCGATGTCGCCGCTGACGCAGGCTTCGACCATCAGGTCGTGCATGCGCCTGACCGGCTCCGGCAATTTGGAAAGGTCGTAGACGACTTCAGGCACCGGCGCATCGGGATCGACACGCGGGTTGGCCACGCCGCCATCGTCCGTCGGCCCTTCCGGTTCGCTTTGCTCGGGCTCTGCGGGCGATGTCGGCTGGCTGGCGGCCGGCGGCGTTGTGCCGGGCAGATCGGGCATCGGCACGGAGTTTTCGGATGGCGCCGTCTCACCATTGGCTGGCGGCGCCGCCGGCGCCGGAAGCTCCTCGCGCTTGATCTCGCTCAGCGCATAGACAGGGCTGCTTGTCAGGACAAGTGCCAGCGGAACCGCGGCGCAGGAAGCGGCAAGCCAGATGCTGAGGACCATGCCGTGAGGCCGGCCTGACATCGAAAAATTCACCGCTTGCCTCTCCTAGGCTCTTTAGGTGCCGGGCATGATGCCCAAACGGCGCGCCGTAGTCAAAGAACCAGTCGGGTGCCAAAGCGCCATTTGGCGCCGGCGGGAACGCGTGGCGCTCTAGTGCCGCAGCCGCTCCGGCTCGAATGCGCCAGCGATCACTTTTTCACGCATGCGGTCGAGAAGGGCAAGGGCCGAGGTTTCGCCATTGGCGCGCAGCATCTCGCCGAAGGCCGTTTCAAGTGCTGCTTCGGCGATGATTTCCGGCTCGATGCCGGCGGACAGACCTTCCGCCCAGGCCTCGCTATGGCTTTCCACCGCGGTCAGGCGCTTTTCTTCCCTGACCAGCGCGTCGATGTCGTTGACGCCATGTTCCATTGCGATCCACCCTTTTCAAGCGACGATCCGACGGGTCGGATCCGGCTTGGGCTGTCCCTATCTCCACGCAGGATAAGTAAGTATTTGTAAATACGACATTTTTTTGATCGTCTTTTACAAACTTCATCGCCTGCGTTCGGTCCGATTCAAAACTTAACGATTAGACCGGTGAGCGGGATGAAAACCTTCAGTTTGAGTTAATTCCACATCCGCGCGCTAACGTTTCGTTAATACTGTTGCCAAAGTGCAACACCAAGATTGCATCAAGGCGCCGCGGATACAAGGCTGGATGCACGAAAAGCTGTTGGCTATGACGCCGTCAGGCGCCTTTCAGTTGCCGTAGCGCGAGGCGATGTCGCGTGACAGCGTCTCGCCTTCCTTCATGTAACGGCTGATCGCTTCGGTCGCCGATGCCGTGCATTGCGTATAGGTTCCGCCGAAGGAGCGGTAGCCGCGATTGAAGCTGGCGATGAAGCGGGCGCGCCGCTCCGGATCGGGATTTTCCGAATCGATCAGCTTTTCCATTTCGGTGCGCCACTGGTCGCCCTTTTCGCCGCACAGATTGCGCAGGAAATGCAGCGACCCCAGCACCTCGGCCAACCGCATCAGCCCGGGCTCGAACGGCGACTCGGCGGCCAGCGCCGGCTGCACGGCGACAGCCGTGCTGGCGGCGAGGCATGCGGCGAGGAAGAGCGCGGCGCGGGTCACAAGTCTATCTGGCGAAACAATTTGTCGCCTGCAAGGCGATTCTCTGCGTTCAGATACCGGAGCCGCTCGAGCCCACAAGCTCCTCAGTGACCTCAAACACGTCGCCCGCGAGCGGCATGTCGGTCATTTCGTTCAGCGTATAGAAGGCGGCGGTCTCGGCGTCGTCACTGGCTGTCGCCTCGCCGCCTGCATAGACAGCGCCGAAGACCGTCAAGAGATAGTCGACCGGGTGATTCTCGCCGCTGCCGTCGATGTGGATGTCGCGAAGCGGACGATAGTCTTTCGCCCGCAACCCGGTCTCCTCCAGCAATTCGCGCGCCGCCGCCTGCTCAAGAGTTTCGCCGGGCTCGACCTTGCCGCCGGGAAAGGCATAGACCCCTTGCGACGGGGGTCGCGCCCGCTTGACGAGCAGCACCGTCTTGCCACGCACGACGGCGACGGAGACTGCGGGAAGTGTCTTGCGCTGCTCGTTCATCGATCTCGATTCGCCCTGCCCGAGGCTAGCCCCTGTGGACCGGCCTGCGGCAGAGAGCTTTAGCGGTTGCGCTACGCCGGTTCCATCGCCACTTTCGCGATCGGATCATTTCATCGAGCTTGCCCATGTGCGGACGCTTTGCCCTGACCGCCACGCCGGACGAGACCGCTGCCTTGCTCGGCCTGGCCGAACTGGAGGATTTTCCGGCCCGCTACAACATCGCGCCGACGCAGCCGGTGCTGATGGCGCTGTCCGGACCGCCGCGCATGCCGGGCTCGAATTTTCCGGATCGCCAGGCGATGCTGGTGCGGTGGGGTCTGATCCCCACCTGGGTCAAGGACACAAGGGAATTTCCGCTGCTGTTCAATGCGCGCTCGGAAGGAGCGGCGGAGAAGGCCTCGTTCAAAGCCGCCATGCGCCATCGCCGCGCATTGGTGCCGGCTTCCGGCTTTTATGAGTGGCAGCAATCGGGCAACGGCAAGAAGGGCCAGCCCTACTGGATAAGGCCGAGGCATGGCGGGCTCGTCGCCTTTGCCGGGCTGGTCGAAACCTATGCCGAGCCCGGTGGTTCGGAGATGGACACCGGCGCCATTCTCACCGTCAATGCCAATGCCGGCATCGCTCATATCCATGACCGCATGCCGGTGGTGATCGCGCCTGAGGATTTCGCCCGCTGGCTGGACTGCAGGACGCTCGAACCGCGCGACGTGGCCGATCTGCTCAGACCCGCTCAGCCCGATTTCTTCGAGGCAGTTCCCGTCTCCGACCTCGTCAACAAGGTCGCCAACACGGCGCCGGAGATTCAGGACATTGGCATCGTCGGGCCGGAGCCCGAGAGGGTCAGGCGCCAGAAGCCCGGCGCGGACGACAGTCAAATGACGCTGTTTTAGAGCACGATCCCAAGGATCCAGTCTTCGGGAAGAACCTGCTCAATGAGGAAGATCTGCTGTTTTCAGGCGCTCTCAAGCGCCTCAGCCTGCCATGCCGGCACGCGCCTTGTCGGCGGCCGGCGGCCTAAAGCAATTCCAGGAAAAGTGTGAGGGGTTTTCCGTCCGGAATTGCGTAAAAACAAAGAGTTCAGGCAGCGCGGGGCGAGGTGATTTTCGGCGCCGGCTTCTTCTTCTTCGCGGTGTGCAGAAGGGCAGCGACGATCGCGGCCGGCCCGATTGCGCGGTAGTGGTTGGCAAGCGCCGGTTGCTTGGCGCGGCTCGATTCCTGCTTGGTTCGTGACATCAGTCTCTTCCCTGGTAACATTTCCGTGTCTGCGTTTGCCGGCCGAATCTGACCGAATCGTGACCTGTGGTGAACTAGCCGGCGAATGTTTCATGACTGTGCCGACATGTTTAATAAAATGTTTCACTGGCTCATGACCTGTGATCCAGCGACGCTTTTGCCGGAAGTTGCGACTTGACGGCAACACCGGCCAAGGCGATAAAGCCGCCCATGAAAACGTTTTTCGCCATTTGTGGCATTTGCATTATTGGCTAGCCTCGCGCTGGTCCGGACGTTTTCGCCTCATCTTTCCCCAGAGTGGACAAACGCCCCGGCCAGCAGGCTGGAGCCCGATTTGTGCCTAGGCGCAAGGACGGCTCTGCGCAGAGCATGATCCCGAAAAGTGGGAACCGGTTTTCGGATAAGATCATGCTCAACCAAAGAGTAACGGACCGGAAGGGCACTTAATGTCTGACGCATCGAAGGGTCTCAGCCTCTACAACACGCTAACGCGGACGAAGGACATGTTCGTCCCGATCGACGCCGCGAATGTGCGCATGTATGTCTGCGGCCCGACCGTCTACGATTTTGCCCATATCGGCAATGCGCGGCCGGCGATCGTCTTCGATGTGCTGTTCCGTTTGCTGCGTCACCTCTACGGCGAGGCGCACGTTACGTATGTGCGCAACATCACAGATGTCGACGACAAGATTAACGCCCGCGCGTTGCGCGATTTCGGTGCCGAGATCGCGTCGGGAAAACTGACGCTCAACGAGGCGATCCGCCGCGTCACCGAAAAGACCGCCGACCAATACCATAGGGATGTCGCCGCACTCGGTTGCTTGCCGCCGACGGTCGAGCCGCGCGCCACCGAATTCGTCGCGCGCCGTGCCGACGGCAAGGCCGACATGATCACGCTCATCGAGCGTTTGATCGAACGCGGCCATGCCTATGTCGCGGCGGGCGAGGTGCTATTCGACACCGCCTCGATGCCGGACTACGGCGAGCTGTCGAAGCGCAATCTCGACGAACAGCAGGCTGGAGCGCGCATCGCCGTCGACGCGCACAAGAAGAACCCGGGCGACTTCGTGCTGTGGAAACTGTCCTCGCCGGAAGAGCCCGGCTGGGACAGCCCGTGGGGCAGGGGCCGGCCCGGCTGGCACATCGAGTGCTCGGCCATGTCGGCCGCCTATCTCGGTGACGCCTTCGATATCCATGGCGGCGGCCTCGACCTGATCTTCCCCCACCATGAGAATGAGATCGCCCAGTCGCGTTGCGCCCACGGCACCGACGTCATGGCCAATGTCTGGATGCACAACGGCTTCCTGCAGGTGGAGGGCCAGAAAATGTCGAAGAGCCTCGGCAATTTCTACGCCATCGCCGAACTGCTGGAGACCGACACGTTCGGTGGCCGCAGATGGCCGGGCGAAGTGCTCAGGCTGGCCATGCTGATGACGCATTATCGCGAGCCAATCGATTTTTCCGTGCGCAAGCTGGAAGAGGCTGAGAACACGCTGCGCAAATGGAAGCGCGCCGCCGATCTCGCACCGGCCGCAGGACAAGTGCCGGCCGAAATCGTGGCGGCACTGTCGGACGATCTCGCTACCTACGCCGCTTTCCAGCAACTGACGCAGCTTGCTGGCGAGGTCGCGGATGGCAACGAAGCGGCCGCATCGCTAAAGGCCTCGCTGCTGTTCCTCGGCTTCGATGTGGCGTCGGCAAAGGTCGATGAGGACAACGTCGCCAAAGCCATCGCCAATCGCCTCGCCCTCATCGCCGCGAAAAACTGGGCCGAAGCCGACCGCATCCGCGACGAGCTTCTGGCGCAAGGCGTGCAGTTGAAGGACGGCAAGGACCCGGTCACGGGCGAAAGAATCACCACTTGGGAGGTAAAAAGATGATCGACCATCTCGGCATCAATGTCGCCGATTTCGACGCTTCGAAGGCCTTTTACGACCAGGCGATGGCGCCGCTTGGCGCGTCGCTGATTTACATGGTGCCGCTGGAATATACCGGCGGCGCCAAGGTGGGCGGTTATGGCCGCGACCGGCCGGTGTTCTGGCTGCAGGCCGGCAAGGACGAGCCGAGAACCCATCAGCATGTCGCCTTCACCGCGCGCAGCCGCGCCGAGGTCGATGCCTTTCATGCCGCGGCGGTTGCCGCCGGCGGCAAGGACAATGGCGGGCCGGGCCTGCGGCCGCATTATCACCCGAACTATTACGGCGCCTTCGTCTTCGACCCCGACGGCAACAATGTCGAGGCCGTCTGCCATGCCCCGGAATGAGCCATGAATTGGAGTGAGACGCGATGAGCCTCGACAACCGGCCAGTCTATACCGGCGGCTGCCAGTGCGGCGCGGTGCGCTTCCGCGTCGAAGGTACATTAGGCGACGCCTCGATCTGCCACTGCCGCATGTGCCAGAAGGCGTTCGGCGCCTTCTACGCGCCGCTGGTTTCGGTGCGCGGCGCCAAACTCGACTGGACGCGCGGTGAGCCGAAATATTTCGCCTCGTCCAGCCATGTCGACCGTGGTTTTTGCGGCAATTGCGGGACGCCGCTGACCTTCACCGCGCCTGACGGCGTTGGTCTCGCCATTGGAGCGTTCGACAATCCGGCTGACATCGTGCCGCTGATCCAGTGGGGCACGGAGGCAAAACTGCCTTATGTCGATACCATCCCGCAATTGCCAGGCGAGGACACGATGGCCGACATGTCATCGGCTCCTTATCTTGCCGAACTCGTCTCCTACCAGCATCCCGACCACGACACCGAACAATGGCCGCCAGAGGAAAAATCATGACCGATGATATCAGAACCGGCGGCTGCCAGTGCGGCGCCGTGCGCTTCCGCATCAAGGGCAAGCTCGGCCGTCCCTCCATCTGCCATTGCCGCATGTGCCAGAAACAGTTCGGGTCGTTCTTCGGTGCGCTGGTCACCGTGCCCAAGAATGGAGTCGAATGGGTGCGCGAGGAACCGACCTATTTCCAGTCGTCGGTCAACATCGATCGCGGCTTCTGCGCCCGTTGCGGCACGCCGCTGACCTATCGCCAGCCCGGCGCGCTGGAGATCGCCATCGGCGCCTTCGACGACCGCTCCGATCTCGCGCCGCAGATCCAGATCAATTACGCCGCCCGGCTGCCCTGGGTGGAGACGATCTTCGACCAGCCCGTGCATCAGGATCCGGATTTCTATACCCGCCAGGAGCAGATCATCTCCTTCCAGCATCCCGACCACGAAACCACGGACTGGCCGGCGCACGGCCTGCAGATATGAGCAATGAAATGAGCAGTGAACTTCGTACTCTCTATCCTGAGATCGAGGCTTTCGAGTCCGGCATGCTCGATGTCGGCGACGGCCACCAGATCCATTGGGAGCGTTCAGGCACCAAAGGTGCCAAGCCGGCGGTGTTCCTGCATGGCGGTCCCGGCGGCGGCATCTCGCCAAAACATCGGCAGTTGTTCGACCCGAAGCTTTATGATGTCATTCTGTTCGACCAGCGCGGCTGCGGGAAATCGACCCCCAACGCCTCGCTCGACGCCAACACCACCTGGCATCTTGTCGCCGACGTCGAGCGCCTGCGCGAAATGTGCGGCTTCGACAAATGGCTGGTGTTCGGCGGCTCTTGGGGCTCGACGCTTGCGCTCGCCTATGCCGAGACCCACCACGATCGCGTCAGTGAGCTTGTCGTGCGCGGCATCTACACGCTGACCCGCGCCGAACTCGAATGGTATTATCAGTTCGGCGTCTCCGAAATGTTCCCCGACAAATGGGAGCGCTTTCAGAAGCCGATCCCTGAAGCCGAGCGCGGCGACATGATGGCCGCCTACCGCAAGCGCCTGGTGGGGACCGACCGCAAGGCTCAACTCGAAGCAGCTCTTGCCTGGAGCCTGTGGGAAGGCGAGACCATCACGCTGCTGCCGGAGCCCGAAACCAGCGGCAAGTTCGGCGAGGACGATTTCGCCATCGCCTTTGCCCGCATCGAGAACCATTATTTCGTCCATGCCGGCTGGCTGGAGGAGGGACAGCTGCTGCGCGATGCTTGGAAGCTGAAGGACATTCCCGGAACCATCGTCCACGGCCGCTATGACATGCCATGCCCGGCGCATTACGCCTGGGCGCTGCACAAGGCTTGGCCGAAAGCGGATTTTCACCTCATCGAAGGCGCTGGCCATGCCTATTCTGAGCCGGGGATCCTCGACCAGTTGATCAGGGCAACGGACAAGTTCGCGGGAAAGAAATGACATCGGCCTTCGGGCCAGAGGAGGGTGTGCACGCACCCGCGCAGCCATGACAAAGCAACGCCTATATCTCTTCGACACCACCTTGCGCGACGGCCAGCAGACGCCCGGCATCGACTTTTCCGTCGAGGACAAGATCGCGATTGCAAAGCTGCTCGATGAGTTCGGCCTCGACTATGTCGAGGGCGGCTATCCCGGCGCCAATCCGACCGACACCGCCTTCTTCCAGCAGAAGCGGACGGCGCGCGCGAAATTCGTCGCCTTCGGCATGACCAAGCGGGTGGGTGTATCGGCGTCGAACGACCCCGGCCTTGCGGCGCTCGTGCAGTCGAAGTCCGACGCCATCTGCTTCGTCGCCAAGAGCTGGGACTATCATGTCCGCGTCGCGCTCGGCTGCACCAACGAGGAGAACCTCGACGCAATCAAGGCTTCGGTCGAAGCGGCTGTCGCCGCTGGCAAGGAAGCGATGGTCGATTGCGAGCATTTCTTCGACGGCTTCAAGGCCAATCCGGACTATGCGCTGGCCTGCGCCAAGGCCGCCTATGACGCCGGCGCACGCTGGGTGGTGCTGTGCGACACCAATGGCGGTACGCAGCCCTCGGAAGTGCGCGCCGTGGTCGAAAAGGTGATCGCCGCCGCCATTAGGGGCGATCATCTCGGCATCCATGCCCATGACGACACCGGCCAGGCGGTGGCGAATTCCCTTGCTGCCGTCGAAGCTGGCGTGCGCCAGATCCAGGGCACGCTGAACGGCATCGGCGAACGCTGCGGCAACGCCAATCTCGTCTCGATCGTGCCGACGCTGGCACTGAAGCCGGCCTTCGCGGATCGCTTTGAGACGGGTATTTCGGCCGGGGCCCTGACCGGGATATCCAGGCTTTCCCGCGCATTCGACGAATTGCTCAACCGCGCCCCGGAAGCGCAGGCGCCCTATGTCGGCGCCTCGGCCTTCGCCACCAAGGCCGGTATCCATGCCTCGGCACTGGCCAAGGAGCCGGCGACCTATGAGCATGTCGAGCCGCAAGCCGTCGGCAACCGCCGCCGCGTCATGGTCTCCGACCAGGGCGGCAAGGCCAATTTCCTCGCCGAGCTGAAGCGCCGCGGCATCGACGTGCCGAAGGACGATCACCGCCTCGATGCACTGATATCGGTGGTCAAAGAGCGCGAGGCCGAGGGTTATGCCTATGAGGGTGCCGATGCCTCCTTCGAGCTCCTGGCGCGCAAGATGCTGCACGGCCTGCCGGAATTCTTCAACGTCACGTCGTTCCGCTGCATGGTCGAGCGCCGCTTCGACGCCAACGGCCAGCTGAAGACGGTCTCCGAAGCGATCGTCAAGGTCGAGGTCGACGGCGAGGAGAAGATGTCAGTCGCCGAAGGCCACGGCCCGGTCAACGCGCTCGATATTGCACTGCGCAAGGATCTCGGCAAGTTCCAGGGCGAGATCGCCGACATGGAATTGGCCGACTTCAAGGTGCGTATCCTCAATGGCGGCACTGAAGCGATCACAAGGGTGCTGATCGAATCGCATGACGGCACCGGTGCCCGCTGGTGGACGGTCGGGGTGTCGGAAAACATCATCGACGCCTCCTTCCAGGCGCTGATGGATTCGATCGTCTACAAGCTTATGAAGAACCGCGAGATGGCGGGGCTGGTGGCTGCGGAGTAGGCCTTTTTCCTCGCCCGCGCGAGCGGGGGCGACTTGCGCCCCTGCACTTGAACCATCAGCGAAAGTCCATTGATCCATCACAACTTTGCGATGGTCTTGGCCGAGCCGTTGATCCATAGCGTTGCGCCATGGCCACCAACGTACTTGCCCCCGATGCCGACGCCAAAGCCCGCCGCGGTTTCCTGCTGGCGCTGGGGGCCTATCTCTTGTGGGGTATGCTGCCCTTCTACATGAAGGCGGTCGCCCATCTGCCGCTTACCGAGGTGATCGCCCACCGGATCGTCTGGTCGGTTCCGATTGCCGCTGCGGTGCTGGTCTGGGCCGGCCGTACTGCCGACTTCAAGGCGGCGATCCGTTCACCCCGCACCATCGCCATGGCGGCGCTGACGGCGACGCTGATTTCGGTCAATTGGGGCATCTATGTCTGGGCGATCTCGGTCGACCGCACCGTCGAAACCGCACTCGGCTACTACATCAATCCGCTGGTCAGCATCGTCGTCGGCGCGGCTCTGCTTGGCGAGAAGCTCGACCGGCTGCAGATCGCGGCGGTGGCGCTGGCGGCGATCGCGGTCGCGGTGCTGACCGTCGATGCCGGCAAACTGCCCTGGGTGTCGCTGGCATTGGCCTTTTCCTTCGCCGCCTACGGCTTCTTCCGCAAGACGCTGCCGATCGGTCCGAGCCAGGGCTTTCTGCTCGAAATCCTTTTGCTGTCGGTGCCGGCGCTTGGCTACATCGTCTTCCTGATCGCCAACGGCCAGGATCATTTCATCTCCAGCAACGGCACCGACACGGCATTGCTCATCGGCTGCGGACCGGTCACCGCCGTGCCGCTGCTTCTGTTCGCCTTCGGCGCCAAGCTTCTGCGCCTCTCCACCATCGGCATCATGCAGTACATCGCTCCAACCATGGTGTTCCTCATCGCCGTGCTGATTTTCGACGAGCCCTTCGGCACCACGCAGGCGATTGCCTTCGCGCTGATCTGGGCGGCGTTGGCGATGTATTCCTGGTCGATGTTCCGTGGCCGTGAAACCCGGCCCGTGGCGCTGGCCGCGAAATAGGATCTCCTTCGATGTACGTGCTGCACATTGCCAACAAGAACTACTCGTCGTGGTCGCTGCGGCCATGGGTGCTGATGCGGACCCTCGATATTCCGTTCGAGGAGCGGCTGACGCCGTTCCCGACCGGGCCCAGCTTTGATCTCTACCGGTCGTTTTCACCCAGTGGCCGCGTGCCTTGCCTGGTCGATGATGGCTGGGCTGTGTGGGATTCGCTTGCCATCGCCGAATATCTCGCCGAGCGTCACCACGGTGTGTGGCCGGTCGAGGCCAAAGCACGCGCCTGGGCACGTTCGGCCGCCGCCGAAATGCATTCGGGCTTCACCACCTTGCGGGGCGCATGTCCGATGAACTGCGGCGTGCGTATAAAGCCGTTTCCTATGTCTGACGCGCTGAAGCAGGATCTATTCCGGTTGGGAGATCTCTGGAACGATGGCCTTGCTCGGTTCGGCGGGCCATTTCTTGCCGGCGGTCATTTCACCGCCGTCGACGCCTTCTTTGCCCCGGTGGCGTTCCGCGTCCAGTCCTATGGGCTCTCTTTCGAGGGTGCGGCCGCCGCCTATCCCGCGCAATTGCTTGGCCTGCCGGCAATGCAGGAATGGTATGCGGCGGGCCTCGCGGAGACCTGGCGCGAACCGGATCATGAAGCGGAAGTCGCTGCCGCCGGCACCGTCACCGAGGATCTTCGCGCCACGGCGTGATGAGCAATTCCAGGAAAAGTGTGTAGCGGTTTTCCCGGGAAAACCGCGTAGCGCTTTCCCTTGGGAATTGCGTCAAACAAAAGCCAGTCGGTGCTACATCCGCCCGAGCCGCCTGACGAACAGATAGGTCGCCGCCGCGATCACGATCGAAACCGCCGACACCACCCAGAACCCCATCGGCGTGTTGACCAGCGGCAGGCCGCCGACATTCATGCCGAAGAGGCCCGAAATGATGGTCATCGGCAACAGCACCGCCGTCATCACCGACAGCACATAGAGCAGCTGGTTCGACTGCATCGTCAGCTTGGCCATCAGTTCGTCCTGCAGCAGCCTTGTGCGCGCCTGCAACTGCTCGCCGTCGTGATAGAGTGTGTGCGCCCGGTGAGAGAGCCTTGTCGCCATGTCGTTGATAGGGTCAGGCAGCTCATTGCGATGCGAATGGTCGAGATGGCGGAACAGGTTTGTGAGCGTCGCCATCTGCCGATGGATGACCACCAGCTGACGGCGCGCCTCGACCAGCGACTGCCGCTCGCTGTGCCAGGCATCGCGCACGATACGATCCTCGATGCCGTCCAGCGTATCGCCAAGGCCGTGAAGCTCGGCCGCCATGCCGTCGAGCGACTGGCCCATGACCGCCTCGATCAGGTCGGCAGGGGCGCGGAATTTGCGTGAGCCGCTCTCCACCGCCTTGCGAATGAGATCAACCGATTCCAGTGGCTGCTTGCGGGCGCCGATCAGCATTTTTTCGTTGAGGGCAAAGCGGAAATGGCCGAGTCCGCGTGCCTCCGCCGAATAGTCGTGGCGCAGATCCGGCAGGTCGCCATAGAGCCAGTCATCCTCGAGATCGATATGGCAGCCCTGGCTGGCGCCGAGGAAGGCTTCGCGCACTGGCGCGGGCAGCGCCGCCTCGGCGGCGATCTCGCGGCGGGCGCGCAGGTCGGACAGCTGGTAGCTGCGCCAGGTCCATGCAGCCCCGGCGGCGTCCTTGGTGCGCAGCCCGTCGGCGGTGAAATGATAGATGAAGAACAGCCCGTGCTCGTCGGGCAGGTAAGGCGACAGGGGAGTGCCTTCCGCGTTGAGAGCGATGTTCACGGCTCGCCTCGCCAAGTATTAATTTCGACCACGCCGCGCGCGGATGCCCGCTATTCCTAACACGGGCGAGCCGGGTTCTGTGTGACAGTTTCTTGACAGCCGATCACAGTCTGTCGATCAGCTTGCGGCATGCTCCCGGCGTCACGAAGCCTTGCGGTGGATCGTCGCCAGGCAGCCAGCGGCGTCGATTGCCGCCGGCCGCACTTGGCTGGGATCTCTCAGCGCTTGGGCCCAAACCCGGGGTAGGGCGCAAGCGGCACCACTGCGGCGATGTCCATCATCCCGGCTTTGATCAGCGGCAAGGTGGCGAGGTGGCCGCGCACGTCGGCGTCGCTGCCGGCTTCGAACATCATGCCGCTGCCGGGGATATCGCCGCGGTTCCACACCTGGCGCACTGCACCCTCGGCATAGAGCGTGCGGCGCTGTTCGGCTTCGCCGGGCAGCAGCGGCGCGAAATCGGCGTCGCTGAACTTTTCGGTGTTGCGGGTGAGAAGGGCAAAGAACTGCATTTCTGTCTCCTGTGGTTTCGATGCCCAAACTATCGCTGCCGCTGGTCAGACAGTCCAAGACTGATTAGGCTAAAGTTGAGACCCTAAAGGACTTCAGGCTTTGGAGAAAAAATGTTTGACCTGCGCCAGCTCCGCTATTTCGTCGCCGTGGCCGAAGCCGGCACTATCGGCCGTGCCGCGGAACTCCTGCACATCTCGCAGTCGCCGCTGAGCCGCCAGATCATGCAGCTCGAGGCGCAGCTTGGCATCACCCTGTTCGAGCGGGCCAAGCAGCGCGTTCACCTCAATGCCGAAGGCAAGGCCTTTCTTGCCGAGGCGCGGGCGCTGCTTGCCAATGCACGGCGTCTGGAGGAGCTTGGCCGCAACCTTGCCAGCGGCGCTGTCGGGCGGCTCGCCATCGGTTATGTCGAGGGCGCCGTGCATGCCGGCCTTGTCAGCCGGATGCTGCGGCAGTTCCGCCGCGACCGGCCGGATTTTCATCTGCAGTTGAAGAACCAGCGTTCCGCGGTCCAACTCGAGGGGCTACGCCAGCGTTCGCTCGACCTCGGCTTCGTCTACGGCCCGCCCGCTGCCGACGATCCCGATCTTGCCGCCATGCTGGTGAAGCGCGAACCGCTGGTGCTGGCGATGCCGCAAAATGATCCGCTCGCCGCTATCGTCGACATCCGGCCCGAGCATCTCGATGGCCGCGTCTGGATCACGGTGGTGCGCCAGCCCGACGACACCAACCGGGTTCAGTTCCTGGCTGCCTGCGCCAAGGCCGGCTTCGTGCCCGACATTGCCTATGAGACCGCTGATCCCCTGACCTCGCTCGGCCTGGTCAGCGCCGGGCTCGGTCTGGCGACGGTTCAGGCAAGTCTCCAGAGCGCGGCACCCTCAGGGATCTTGTTCCGTGACCTGCCCTGGTTCGAGCGGACCGTCTCGATCCATCTTGCATGGCGACGTCAGGACAAGCGGGCGGTGATTGTGGATTTGAGGGAGGCAGTAGGGAAGTAGGGGATCTTCTAAACATACTCCCTTGCTCCCCTACATCTTATCAATCACCGACTGCACGCCTTCCGTCGGCGCATCGACCGACGAGCCCGCCACCATGATGGCGGCGACGATGGCTTCGGGGTCTTCGACCACCAGCGGCTTGACCCGTTGCGCAGTGTGGATGAAGCCTTCGCTCGACATGTGGTCGAGCAGCGCCAGCATCGGATTCCAGAATCCTTTGACGTTGGCAAAGACGATCGGCTTACGGTGATGGCCGAGCTGACCCCAGGTCATGACCTCGACGATCTCCTCTACCGTGCCGATGCCGCCCGGCAGCGCCACAAAGGCGTCGGATTTTTCGAACATCTTGTGCTTGCGCTCGTGCATGTTGTCGGTGATCAACAACTCGTCGAGCCGGTCAAGCGCGGTTTCGGTCGCCTCCTTGTTGATGAGGAAGCGCGGAATGATGCCCGTTACCTTGCCGCCGGCCTTGAGCGCGCCTTCGGCGACGGCGCCCATAATGCCTTTGGTTCCGCCGCCATAGACCAATCGCAGGCCGGACTTGGCGAGCGAGCGGCCAAGCAGGTGTCCGGCCTTGGCGTAGATTTCATCGCGGCCCGGAGACGAGCCGCAGTAGACGCAGACGGATCGAATCGTGTTCATTCGTGATTGGTGATTGGGTCTGAATGCGGGGTCAAGCCCAGAGGCCGACAAGCCCGGGCTTTTTCTTGTCGGTTCCGGCAAAAAGCGCTAGACCGGCGTTAGGTGGCTAAGGGGTAGGGGAAATATGGCTGTTAATCCTTTGAAGGCGTTTCTGTTCGCGGCGGGTGGGACCGTCGCGGTCGTCGGAACCGCTTATGTGTCGGGCGCACTCGACCCGTATCTCAATCCCACGCCGCCGGCGGAGGTTGCGTCGCTGACGCCGCCGGCTGACAAGCCGGCCGATACAGGGACCGAGGGAAGGCTGCCACCGGCGCCTGCCGCGCCCACCGATGCCAAGGCTACGCCGGCCCCTGCCGATGCAACGGCTCCAGCCACAGAAGCTACTGCACCGGCTGTGGCCGGCCCGGTTGTGCCGAGCTTCGATGTGGTGCGCGTCGAAAGCAACGGCTCGATCGTCGTTGCCGGCAATGCCGCGCCCAATTCCAAGGTCGAGATCCTCAACGGCTCGACAGTGCTCGGCTCGACGGTCGCCGGCCCGGACGGCGCCTTTGTCATCGTCCTCGACGATCCGCTCAAGCCCGGCGACTATACGATTGCGCTGCGCTCAACGACAGGCGATGTCGTTACGCCTTCGGTGCAGACCGCCGTCGTTTCGGTTCCCAAGGACGCCGCCGGCCAGGTGCTGGCGATGGTCGAGGAGCCTGGCAAGCCGGCCGAGCTGTTGACCGTTCCGGCGCCTGAGACCAAGCCTGCGGCACCGGCTGCCGGCGATCAAGCCGCTGCTCCCGCTGCCGAGGCGCCTGCCGCGACCGCACCTGCCGCCCCGGCCGCGGTGGATGCCGCCGCAGCTCCCGCACCGGCGACACCGCCGGCTGCGGCGGTGGCCGAACCGAAAATCGTCGTCGAGGCGGTCGAGATCGACGGCAACAAGATCTTCGTTGCCGGTCTCGCCGATGCTGGCCGCAAGGTGCGCGCCTACGCCAACGATATCCTGCTCGGCGACGCGGTGACGTCGTCGGACGGCCATTTCCTGGTCGAGGCGACGCGCGACATCCCGGTTGGCAGCTACACCATCCATGTCGACGGTCTCGATGCCGACGGCGTGAAGGTGGTTGCCCGCGCCGCCGTACCGTTCGAGCGTGAGCCTGGCGACACGGTCGCCGCGGTGGCACCCGCCGGGACCAAGCCAGCCGAGGCAAAGCCGGCCGCACCGGCTGCTGCCGAAGCGCCGGCCGCTCCCGCACCGGCTCCTGCCGCTCCGGCTGCCAGCGCACCCGCAGTAGCCGAGGCACCGGCGGCCCCGGCAGCGCCCGCTGCCGAGGCTCCGGCTGTCGTTGCGGCAGCAACGCCCGACGTGCCGGAAACGGTGGCGCCGAAACTCGAACATGCCGACGGCGCCGTCATCATCCGCCGCAACGACACGCTGTGGCGGATTTCACGGCGGGTCTACGGTCACGGCGTGCGCTTCTCGACCATCTATCTCGCCAACCAGGACCAGATCAGCGATCCCGACCGCATCTGGCCGGGGCAGGTGTTCAAGGTGCCGGAAAAGTCCAAGGAAGGCGAAGCCGCCGACCTCAAGGCAATGGGCGAGCAAGCGACGACAGCGCCGGGAAAGACGCAGTAGTTAAGTGATTAGCTAATCTCCCCGTGTGGGGGAAATGCCCGGCAGGGAGGAGGGGGCGCGCTGTCCCGCCGGCCTGTCATTGGTGCTCCCACTATCAGCTGGAGTCCGTTTTGCCGATCAGAAAGGTCGTGATCCTTCACGCCCCCTCTGGCCTGCCGGCCATCTACCCATCGGATTAGCTTGCCCCACCCCAGTTCATCGTCTATCGCCGATGAACGATGACACACTCCCTCTCCGAACAAGACCACGCAAACTGCGCACCGCCCGCCAGCCGCGCTGTCGCGGCTCGCTTCGCGGCACTCTCACACCCGGCGCGCATCGAGATCCTGAAACATTTGTCGGCCAGCAAGTCCTGCTGCTGCCGCGAGGTTGTCGACCATCTCGATCTGGCGCAGTCCACCGTTTCCCAGCATTTGAAGATCCTGGTCGAGGCCGGCCTGGTCCGCTTCCAGCCCGACCGGCAGCGCTCGCGCTATGAGGTCGACCGCACAGCGCTCGCAGACGTTTCCGCATCGCTGACCGCGCTCGTTAATTCCTGCTGCTCCGGCCGCTGATCCGCTCTCACCCAAAAGGCAAGAAAAGTGGCAGAAAAAACCGTTTCCGATAGCTCGACCTTCGGCACCTTGCGCAATCTGTGGCCCTATATGTGGCCGGCCGACCGCGCCGATCTCAGGGCACGCGTCACCTGGGCGACGCTGCTTCTTGTCGTTGCCAAGCTGACGCTGGTCGCAGGTCCGTATTTCTTCAAATGGGCGACCGACGCACTGGCCGGCGACGCCAAATCTGCGCCGCCGCTGCCGTCCTTCCTGCTGGCGCCTGTCATGCTGGTCGTCGCCTACAATGTCGTGCGGCTGGTGCAGCTCGGTTTCAACCAGCTGCGCGACGCCCTGTTTGCCCGCGTCGGCCAATATGCCGTGCGCCAGCTCGCCTTCCGCACCTTCGTTCACATGCACCAGCTGTCGCTGCGCTTTCACCTGGAGCGGCGCACCGGCGGCCTGTCGCGCATCATCGAGCGTGGCACCAAGGGCATCGAGACGATCGTGCGCTTCATCATGCTCAACACCGCGCCGACCATTCTCGAATTCGCGCTGACCACCGGCATCTTCGCCTACACCTATGGCTGGAAATATGTGGCCGTTGTGGCGATCACTGTCTGGGTCTATGTCTGGTTCACGGTCCGCGCCAGCGACTGGCGCATCTCGATCCGCCGCGACATGAACGACAGCGACACCGACGCCAATACCAAGGCGATCGACTCGCTGCTCAATTTCGAGACCGTCAAATATTTCAACAACGAGACCATGGAGGCCGAGCGTTTCGACCGGTCGATGGCGCGCTACGAAATGGCCGCCACCAGGATCTGGACCTCGCTCGGCTGGCTTAACTTCGGCCAGGGCATCATCTTCGGCCTCGGCACAGTCATCGTCATGTGCATGTCGGCGCTGGAGGTGCAGGCCGGCACGCAGAGCGTCGGCGATTTCGTCTTCATCAACGCCATGCTGGTTCAGCTATCGGTGCCGCTCAATTTCATAGGCTTCATCTACCGCGAAATCCGCCAGGGCCTGACCGACATCGAGCAGATGTTCGATCTGCTCGACGTGCCGCAGGAGATCGTCGACAAGCCCGGTGCCAAGCCGCTTGCCGTCTCTGCCGGCACGGTCGAGTTCCGCGACGTGCATTTTGCCTATGATCCCAACCGCAAGATCCTCAAGGGCGTCTCCTTCGAGGTGCCGGCCGGCAAGACGGTTGCCATTGTCGGCCCCTCCGGCGCCGGCAAGTCGACCATTTCGCGGCTTTTGTTCCGCTTCTACGACGTCCAGGGCGGCCAGGTGCTGATCGACGGCCAGGATGTCAGGGACGTGACGCAACAGAGCCTGCGCGGCGCGATCGGCATGGTGCCGCAGGACACCGTGCTGTTCAACGACACCATCGCCTACAACATCCGCTACGGCCGAGTCGGCGCCAGCGAAGAGGATGTGCAAAAGGCGGCCGAGCTGGCCCAGATCGGTCCGTTCATCCAACGCCTGCCGGAAGGCTATCGCTCGATGGTCGGCGAGCGCGGCCTGAAGCTGTCGGGCGGCGAAAAACAGCGCGTGGCGATCGCCCGCACCATTTTGAAGGCGCCGCCGATCCTGATGCTCGACGAGGCGACCTCGGCGCTGGACAGCCATACCGAACAGGAAATCCAGGCCGCGCTCGACCTGGTCAGCAAGGGCCGCACCACCATCGTCATTGCCCACCGCCTGTCGACGGTGATCACCGCCGACGAGATCATCGTGCTCAAGGACGGCCAGATCGCCGAACGCGGCACCCATGCCGAGCTGATGCGCCAACACGGCCTCTACGCCTCGATGTGGGACCGCCAGCGCGAAGCGACGGAAGCCGAGGAGAGGCTGCGTATTGCCAGGGAGAGCGATGAGCTGGGGGTTATTGTGAGACGGCGGACGTCGGAGGTGAATTAGCGCAGATAATCTCCCCCCTTGAGGGGGAGAGATCGCCGAAGGCGACAGAGGGGGTCGCGGCGCGTGGAGCGCCGACGCCTTTCGCGGCAGAGACAACGTTGGCGTTCTACGCGAGACGACCCCCTCTGGCCGCTTCGCGGCCATCTCCCCCTCAAGGGGGGAGATTTTCCGCGCTAAAAATTTCCCTCTTGACCTCAACTTAGGTTGAGCCCGCAAACCGTTCCTGAGCCACCGCACAACCATGTGTTCAAGAACGGAGATAGATTGAAATGGATCAACTAAATCAACAGTTTGCCGATGCCGTATTCAGGGTCGACAAATTCATCGTGCCCGCCGAGGCGCGCGAAGAGATCCTTCGCAAGGTCAGGACAACGCATGAATTGCTGCGCCTGCAGCAAGGATTCGTCCAGGATTTCGTGCTCGAGCAGTTCTCCGGTCCTGGCGAATTCAACCTCGTCACCATCGTCGAATGGCAAAACCAGGCGGCCGTCGACAATGTCGTGCCCATCGTCAAGGCGGCGCATGAGCGGGCAGGCTTCAACCCGCAGGAGACCATCGCCCGGCTTGGCGTGAAGGCCGATATCGCCAACTATCAGCGCTTGCCTGAGATGTAGAAGCAATTCCAGGAAAAGTGCGCAGCGGTTTTCCGTCCGGAATTGCGCAAAAAACAAACCAGAGCGGTTCAGACAACTGAACCGCTCTGAGCGGGCCAGCCGACTCCAGGTGCTGGCGCTTCGGCGCTCAGCACCTGACCGGTGCGGGCGTCACTGACCATATGCTCGAAGCCGCGCCATTTGGCGGCGGTGATGAACAGCGTTTTGCCATCCGGGCCGCCGAGCATGCAGGCAAAACAGCCGCGATCGACATCGATCGTCTCCAGCACCTCGCCACCTTCGCGCACCCGCACGCAGCTTTTGTTGGGAACATCCGCATACCAGACAGCGCCTTCGGCATCGAGGCAGATGCCGTCGGGAAAGCCATCGAGATCGGCCCAGACACGGCGGTTGGAAAGCCCGCCATCCTCCGCGATATCGAAAGCGGTCAGCCGGTTGGCATGCGATTCCGCGATGATCAACGTGCTGTTATCCGGCGTCACGGCCATGCCATTGGCGAACGCGATGTTCTCGGCCACTTGCCGGACCTTGCCGTCAGGCGTGATCAGCACGATGGTGCCCGGTCCGAAATGCTCGCCCGGCGCCGGCGCCGGCCCGCCGCCATTGACATAGATATTGCCGCGCCCGTCGACGACGATTTCGTTCCATGGGCTGTTCGACAGCGATCGAAGATCGGCATGAGTAGCCAGCGTTCCATCCACCTCCTGCCGCAACAGCAACCCTTCACGCCCCGAGATGACCAGCAGCCGCCCATCCGGCAGCCAGTCGATCGAATAGGGCAGGACGGCCGGTATTGCGAGCACGACCTCGCTGTTGCCATCGGCATCGACGGCGACAATCTCGCCGGTGCCCCAGTTGCAGACCCACAGCCGCCCATCATGCCAGCGCGGCGACTCGCCGAAAGCGAGTCGGGACGCAACGAGCTTGGTGTTGATGACGACCGATTTCGACGATGGCATTGCTGACCCCTCGCTTTGTCGCCTCGCCGCAACTCATTTATCGCGAAGCGCTTTCCTGCCAAGGACGCGTGAGCCTATGGCGCCCCGACATAACCGTCGATAATTTTGGGCCAACCGTCGTGCGGATGCCTCTGGCAAATTTGATCAGATCGGAGCGCCTTTCATCCTTGCGGACAGCTGATATTGTCGCGTCGGAAGTAACCTCGTCCGCGCAAGCTTGCCGGCTAACAGAGTATTTTCGATGTTCGGTTTCTTTTCCCGCAAATCCAAGAAAACGCCCGGCAAGCCGGCATCAGATTCTGGAAAGCAGTTGGAATTCGGCCTGCCGTTGCCGGTCGTCGTACTTCGCTCGAACGTCGAGAATGCTGATGAAGAGTCCTTTTTTCTCGTCTTCGCTGTCATGCAATTCGTCACAGCGATGGTTTCGAAGGGACTCTATCGTTATCCCGAAATCGACCCGAAGGCGATGCAGGTCCTTCATGCCGACTCGTACTCTTCAGAGGTGAAGAACGGCGGCCATAGTCAATTCATCCACAACGCCGGGCAGGAAATCGGTACCATGATTGCCAACGCACGAGCCGGACTCACTGCTTGCGGCGCAAAGGGCCAACTTGCGACTCTGGAAAAGATGTCCGGCTGGATTGCAGACCATCCCGACGAAGTCGCCGAGCAGACGGGCTTCGAGGGCGGGCGGGATGATTTTCTCGATACACTTGATCATGCTTTCTACGCTGCTGATGAGGCTGCGCCGATGGAGAACCTTTTGGCGCGCTGGATCGCGTCATGGCCTGATCTGCAAGTTGTCGATGATGACGATTATGACGATGCGATCGACCAACTCGTTGCGGCCAACCCCCAGCGTGAAGGTAGGCTGCTTCATGAGTCGGTTAGCAAACTTGTCAGCCAGATGTTGAACCAGCGCGATGTCGGTGCTGGCCTTGCCTGCGCAACGATAGCGCCATCGGAGATCAAGCTCGGACTCGGGATGGCAAGAATGCTGGATGTCGAAGGCGAAAAGCAAATGGTCTTCCATCTGCGTACCAGTGTCGAAGAGCCCCGGTTATGCGCCGCAACGAAGGCACACGTTACAGTTTACGAGTACATCCCCCCTGACGATGCTCCGGTCATACGCCCTGGTGAGAACCTGTTGGGAGCCGGCGCACCGAGGGTCGGGACTCGGCTTGGACGCGCGGAGGAGTCGGAGATTGAAACAGTAATCCAACTGACTGAACAGAATCATGCTCCAGTCGCTATCGACCTTCTGCTGCGCAAGGCCGGCTTCGATCCACTGGGTGCCATAGTCTCAGCTAACTCGGTGGTGCAAACGGCAGAAGGGCCAGTGGTGAATTGGGTGGTGCTGGCGTCTGACCGCACGTTCCTCTCCCTGTCTTCTCCGAATAGCAGCGTGCTCTTACGTGTGGAGGACTACGAAAAGCTCGCCGAAGCTACGAGGCCTGAACTCGACGCGCACTTTGATCGCTCCGCTGCGGCGGGTTAGCGACAGCAAGCCTACGGTTTTTCGCTCAAAAAGAACGTTCCATCGGCATGGCCGTTGGCGCCGCAGGATGGTGGTTCGGTTCTGTCATCCTTGCCGGTGCCGCTCTGCTCGGCGACAAGTGCATCGCCGTCGCGTCGGAAAGTGAAGACAAACCCGGTAGGTTTGTCGTTGTCGTCGGTGTCTTCGAGCCGCAGCGTCTTGCGGTTGGCAACTGTTCCGCCGATTTCACACGACCCGCTTCCCGAAACTGGATTGGAGACCACATCTTCCGAGATCTCGACCTTGTCTCCCCTCGTTGCCTCGATCTCGACGGAGCCACGGACACTGCTCCATGTGCCGACGAGACTGCCGTCCGCCGGCTTACGGATGCCGGCGAGGAAAGTCGCGCGGTCGCGAAGGAATTCACCGAGATCGAAGGTCTGCTGGTCCTTGGGCGTGTTCTCGTTGAAGCCGGCAATCTGGTCGCGATACACGATGAAATCGCTCTGGTCGTCCCGCAGCGCCTTGCCGGCAGGAGCATCGAGCATCTTCAGCAGCGCGGCATAATGCTTCGCTACATCGGCATCGGCTTGTGCCAGAGCCGGGTCGGCGCAAATGGCCTTTTCCGCCACGCTGGCGGCCTTGGCGCAATCGAAGGAAGGCTCGCCTGGGGCCGCTGCATGGGCTGCCAGCAGTGCAGTCAAAACGGCACCCATAGCTGCCGCTCGCGCGGTAGTGTGGTGCGCTTTCCCTGATTTCGGCATCATGGGCAGTCGGCCTTTTCGCCGCGCACTGAGCCAGCGGTGGCTGAATTCTGGCGGCAAAGCCGCCGACAGGCAAGCATGTCGCCGTTGCTGCCGGCCGCGGCCAATGCAGCCATGCCCAATGTTGCGTTGCGACGGCGGAGCCTTTCCGGTATTGAGGCCGGACCTGAAACAGGGACCGCCCCAGCCCATGAGCTCCACCAAATGAGCCTAGTCGACTCGGTCAAGAATGCCTTCGTTCCGATCCATCGCGAGGGCTATCCGTTCATCGCCGCCTTTGGCGCCGGCACGCTGTTCCTCGGCTATTTCTCCTCGGTGCTGTTCTGGGTCGGCCTGATCCTGACCGCATGGTGCGTCTATTTCTTCCGCGATCCCGAGCGCGTCACGCCGGTCGACGACCGGTTGGTGGTCAGCCCCGCCGACGGCATCATCTCGGCGGTCGGGCCGGGGGTGCCGCCGCGCGAGCTCGGCCTCGGCAACACCGAAATGACCCGCATCTCGGTGTTCATGAACGTGTTTTCCTGCCACGTTAACCGCGCCCCCGTGCGCGGCCGTATTTCCAAGATCGAGCACCGGCCAGGCAAGTTCCTCAACGCCGAACTCGACAAGGCAAGTTCGGAAAATGAGCGCAACGGGCTGGTCATCGACAGCCCCAACGGCACCGTGGCCGCAGTGCAGATCGCCGGCCTGGTGGCGCGGCGCATCGTCTGCTGGGCCGAGACCGGCGGCTCGATCGCCATCGGCGAACGGTTCGGCCTGATCCGCTTCGGCTCGCGCGTCGACGTCTTCCTGCCTTCGACCGCCGTGCCGCGTGTCGCCGTCGGCCAGACGGCGATCGGCGGCGAAACCGTGCTCGCGGAATTCGGCGGCATCGCCGCTACCCCACTCGTCAGGATCTCGTAAGCGGTGGGCGCGCCGTTCAAAAAATTCGAGGCTCACGGCAGCGGCGGCCCGCGCATCCGCGAAATCCCGATGCGCATGGTGCTGCCCAATCTGGTCACCGTGCTTGCCATCTGTGCCGGCCTGTCCGGCATCCGCTTCGGCTTCGAAGGCCGCTTCGAGCCGGCAGTGGTGATGGTGCTGCTCGCCGCCTTCCTCGATGGCATAGATGGGCGCCTGGCGCGCATGCTGAAGGCGACATCCAAATTCGGCGCGCAGATGGATTCGCTGGCCGACATCGTCAATTTCGGCGTCGCGCCCGCTTTGGTGCTCTATGCCTTCCTGCTCGACCGCGCAGGATCGCCGGGCTGGATCGCGGTGCTGCTGTTCGCCATCGCCTGCGGCTTAAGGCTCGCGCGCTTCAATGTGCTCGACGAAGACCACGATCGCCCGATCTGGCAGAGCGAATATTTCGTCGGCGTTCCGGCGCCGGCGGGCGCCGTGCTGGTCATGCTGCCGCTTTACCTGTCATTCCTGCACGTTGGCGTTGAGCCCAGCCGTACCGCCGCCTTCGTCGCCAGCGGCTTCACTATCCTGGTCGCCTTCCTGCTGGTCAGCCGGCTGCCAGTCTATTCCGGCAAAAGCCTGAAAGTGCCGGGCGACAAGGTGCTGCCGATCATCCTCGCGGTCGTGCTCTACGTGCTGCTGCTGATGACCTATCCCTGGTACACGCTGACCGCTTCGGTCGCCGGCTATCTCATCTTCCTGCCCTTCAGCGTGCGCGCCTATTCCAAGCGCGCCAAGATCGAGGGCGAGAAGGTGCCGCCTTCGGATATTGGCTGACAGGACCTGCCGCCATTCGCTGCCGGCAGTCACTTGGGCTTTCTGCGCTTGCCGCATGACACCCGAACCCGTCGGAACCTGTCGGCCATGCTGATCGTTATGTCCCTCAGCGGGCGATAGGGATCCGAACGGCGAGGCACGGCCTCGCCCGACGCCTTCGCAGCCAACTTGCATGCGCAGCCAACTTGCATCAGGGCGCAGGACCTGAAGAAAGCGAGGCGAAAATGGCTGTCATTCTCATCGGTGCTTTGCTCACGGTCGCTGGTGTTGTGTACATGGCCGGCGCCGTACTCAGGCGCGGGCGGCTTAGCGATCCAGCGCCCGTTTCCGCGACGCCGGATGCCCCACGCCTAACCTCGCAACGACGGGCCCGACGCTTGAGCCACGGCGGCGTGGGCTCGGATTCCTCGGTCTGTCGCAGAACTGGCCGGGCCTGCTGATGATGGCGGTCGGCGTCATTCTGCTGTTGTCGTGGATGATTCTCTAGAGCTTCGCTCCGCTCCGGGTTCGGTACGAATACTCGACGACGTCCGCAAGCCTCAAGCCGCAGCGCTGAGCCCCAGCTTTTCGATTGCAAGCTTCCGCGTCGAGACATAATCCGTCTTGCCCGAGCCCAGCACCGGAATCTCGCCGACCTTGACGATGTCGTTGGGCACCATCAGTTCGGCGGCGCCCGCCTTCTTGCCAAACTTGCGCAGTTCTTCCGGATCGGCGTCGCCGGCGGTGGTGACCAGCACGATGCGCTCGCCGCGCCTCTTGTCGGGCACTGCCACCGCGGCATGGCGCTCTTCCGGCCATAGTGACTGCACCAGCATCTCGACCGCGCCTAGCGACACCATCTCACCGGCGATCTTGGCGAAGCGTTTAGCGCGGCCGCGAATGGTGATGAAGCCCTCGCGGTCGACCGAGACGATGTCGCCGGTGTCGTGCCAGCCGTCCAGGGGCTGCAATTCACCAGGGCGGTCAGCCGTCATGTAACCCATCATCAAATTCGGCCCGTGGAGCCACAGGCGGCCGGCATCTTCTATGCCTTCGACGGCTTCGAGCTTCATGCGCACCGCCGGCAGCGGTCGCCCGACCGTGCCGTCGCGGCCATGAATGGCAGTGTTGACGGCGACCACGGGGGCGGCCTCGGTCAGCCCGAACCCCTCGATGATCGAGGCATCGAAGCGCTCGCGGTAGACGCGGCGTGTCTCCGGCTTCACCGCCTCGGCACCGGCAACGACGAAACGCAGGCTCGAGAAATCGCCATCCTTGGCGGTGCGGGCATAATTGGCGAGGAACGTGTCAGTGCCGAACATGACCGTCGGCTTCACCTTGCGGGCGATCTCGGGAATGATCTTGTAGTGCAGCGGCGAGGGGTAGAGGAACAGCTTTACCCCGGTCACCAAAGGCAGGATGGTGCCGCCGGTCAAACCGAAAGAGTGAAACACCGGCAGCACGTTGAGCAGGATGTCGGACGGCGAGATGGTGACGCGCGCCTCAGCCTGCATGGCATTGGCGTGAAGATTGCGGTGCGACAGCACCACGGCCTTGGGCGTACCTTCCGAACCCGAGGTGAACAGGATCACCGCCGGCTTGGCCGCGTCCTGCCGCTGCAGCGGAAGGCGCCACAGCACGGCGGCCGCGAGCTTTTCCAGCCCTGTGACGCTTGCGCGCACATCCTCCAGCCACAGCATTTTGGCGCCACCGGCCTCGACTGCGGCGATGATGTCAGCGAGCGCAGCCTTTTCGACAAATGCGCGCGAAGAGATGACGGTGCGGATCACTGCCGTGCGCACGGCGGCGGTGACGCTCGCCGGCCCGGCGGTGTAGTTGATCATCGCAGCCACGCGGCCAGCTGACAGCAGGCCGACAAAGGACAGCACCACGCCATTGGCGTTGGGCAGCAACACCCCGACTGCTTCGCCGGGTGCCGTTATAGCCTCAAAGCGGCGGCCGAGCACGCGCGCGCCGATGAACATTTTTCGATAGCTGAGCGAACCGCTGATCACGTCCTCGATGATCGGATGCGAGGCGCCGGTGCGATCGGCTGCATCGCGCATGGCCAGGAACAGGCCGCGATCGAGGTCGCTGCCGTAGAGCCTGGCCTCGGCGATGCGGTCGAACAACGCATTGGTGTTGGAAGCCTGATCGGGATTGCGCGCCAGCAACTCGGCAATCGTCATCGGCTCCAGCACACTGATCGACAGTTTCGGGAACCAGTGGCGGGGCGGCCGGTCCTTTGGCGTCAAGGACACCGGCAGGTCGCGCGCGCCGGCGACGAAGATCGGCACGATGCGGGCGTCGGCCTGCATGGCGATGCGGGTGACGGCGCGGAAGAGGCGAAATGACTTTACATCAGGCTCGACGTCATCTGGGAGATAGACGGCAAGCCGGCCCTTGCCCTTCAGCACCCTGACCAGCCGCCGGCTGACGAACAGATGCTCGGCGTTGAAGGCGATGGTGCGGCCAAGCTCGCGCCATGGCTCCAGCCAGGGCGAGCGCGCCGAGGCCTCGTCGAGAATGTGCAGCGTGTCGTCGGGCAGCAGCGACAGCATCAGCGCCGGCTCGATGCGCGACTGGTGCGAAACCACATAGATCACCGGCGTCGGCGCACTGCGCGCAATGCGGATGCGCCGGTCCTCGATCCGGTAGGCAAGCTTGAACGGCACGTAGAGCAGCGCCTGGGCGAAGCGCAGGTCGAGGCGAAAGGTCTCGATCGCGCCAATCAGCAGCCAGGCCAGCACGAGGCCTGCAAGCAGCGCCAGTGTCAGGATCATGCCGCGTCTCTCCCAACGTTCCGGTATCGCGGCTCTCCGTCCGCTTCGCAGGAGAGGGTAACGCAATGGGGGGCAAGGTCAATGTAGAGCGTTTTTCCTTCTCCCCGTTCACGGGGAGAAGGTGCCCGAAGGGCGGATGAGGGGGCGGCGCTGCCCTCGTTGGCTTCCTCATGCCGCCTTCAACCGCCCGCTGATGAACCGGAACTCCTGGCTCTTGCCACCATAGCCATAAGCGGCAGCCGGAACTTCGTGCACGAAGGCATAGCTCTCCTTATGCACGCCACCCAGCAGTTGGCCGAAAGCTTTAAAGATCGCCTTCAGATAGGCTTCGAGCTCCAGCTTGGTGTTGGTGCCGTCGACCACCTTGATGTCGAGCCAGAAGGTGTTGGCGCCATGCTCGGCCAGCGACTTGCCGCCGGCGAACCAGTGCTGCGGGTCGACATAGCTGACGGCGACGGCGGTGATCGTCGGGTCCTTGCGCAGATGCGTTGCGGTCAGCTCGGTGATTTCCCTGGCAATCGTCGCGGACAGCTTGGCGTCGGGCTTGCCGGTGACGCTGATGTTGATGATCGGCATTTTTCTCTCCTTTGGTTGAGCGGCGTCTGTTTGCCGTTGAAGAGACCATGTCATGATGGTTGGATCAAAAAAATCGAATTGTTTGGAATAGAAGGTTCTGTATTATCGAAGTATGCAAGCGCTCGAACCCGATCTCCTCAGAACCTTCCTCGCCTTTGTCGATGGCGGCTCGCTGGCCCAGGCCGCGTCCGCTGTCGGCCGCTCGCCTTCCGCGGTGACGGCGCAGATGCAGCGGCTGGAGGAGATCGTCGGCGAACCGCTGCTGCTGGCGCGGGGGCGTGGGCGCGGACTGACACCGGCCGGCGAGGATCTGGTCGGCCATGCCCGTCGCATCCTTGCCGTCCACAGCGAGGCCTGGCTGGCGCTGAAGGGCGCACGCGCCGCCGGCCGTGTCGCCATCGGCACGACGCAGGATTTCGCCGATAGCGGTCTGCCGGAGCTGCTCAGGGCCTTTGCAACCAGCCATCCGCGCGTCAGGATCGAATTGCGCGTCGGTCGCTCGGCTGAGCTTGGCGAGGCGCTGCAGGCCGGTCAGCTCGATCTGGCCATCATCATGCGCAAAACGCCCGCCAATGACGAAGTCGGGCTGTTCAGTGAGCCGATGCTGTGGCTGTGCTCGCAAAAGGGACTGGCCGCGCGAGAGGAAGAGCTGCCGCTGGCACTCCTCGATCCCTATTGCGGTTTTCGCGAGGCCGCACTTGCGGCGCTCGATGCCGCCGGCCGCCGCTATCGCATCGCCGCCGGCAGCGCCAGCCTTGCCGGCTTGCGCACCGCGGTCAACGCCGGCATCGCGCTGACCTTGCGCACCGCCCGCTTCGCTCATTCCGGCATCGTCGAAGCGCCGCGCGACCTCGGCCTGCCGCCGGTGCCGACGGCACAATTCGCCATAAGGCTCGGTCAGGGCGCCGACCGGCCGGCACGCGATCTTGTCGCCTTGCTGAGCGACAACCTCGCCTTGCCGGGCGCTCCGAGCTGATTTGCAAAGAAAAAGCCGACCTTACGGTCGGCTTTAAGGAGGACGGGTCGAGGGGTTTGGGGGGACTTGGGGGGTGACCCGTCGATGCCATAATGCGTGACTTGGATGATGGTTCCGTGACTTGCAAAATAATTTTACGAACGCCCCGATTTTGCCTTCAGCCAGTCGCGTCCGGCATGGGCGAAAACCGCGCAAAGCACGATAGCGCCGCCGATAATGCTGGCCGCGGGCGGGATTTCGCCGAGGAACAGCAAGGCAAACAGGATGGCGAAGGGCACTTCGGCCGAGCCGAGCAGGCCGGACTCGGCTGCCGGAATGAGCCGCGAGCCTTCTGTCCACAGGATCGAGGCCAGCGCGAAGGAGCAGCCGAAGGCGGCAAGCAGCACGGCGTCGCGCGCAGACACCGCCAGCGGGTCGGTGACGAACCAGCCAAAGACGAACAGCAGGAACGCCGATACCGCGCCCGCCCATACAACGGGCGTGTCGCGGAAGGCGCGCACCATGATCATGTAGAACGCGCTGCCGGCGGTCATCAGCAAAGCCAGCCCGTCGCCGAAGAGATGACCCGTGCCGAAGCCGGAGCCGACCATGATGGCCACACCGCACAGCGATACTGCGGCGGCAACAAGCGTCTGCACTCGGAACGGCTCGCGCACCAGCACAAAGGCAAGCAGCGCGGTGATGAAGGGCGCTGTGGCGTAGATGACGGCGACATTGGCGACATAGGTGAACTTGAACGCCGAGATGAAGGCGATGCTGGCCGCCGCACCCTCGACCGCCAGCAACCAGCCGCGCCAGCCAAGCCGCAAGCTTTCCCGTCCACCGGAGCGGCGCCTGCGCCACAGCACATAGAAGGTGATCAGGATTGAGCCGACAAAGCCGCGCCAGCAGGTGATGGTCAGCGGGTCGGCATGGATCGATTTGGTCAGCACGCCAGTGAGCGCGAAGGCGACGGCCGAGGCCGACACCAGGATGATGCCAAGCGTGCGCTCGGCGGCGATGCTGGCCGTGTGATGCATGAGCGTGTCGGGCTCGCCGGGAGAATCCGTCATGTCACCAGACTAAGCTTGCGATCCTGACACCTTGCCGTCAGGAGGGTGTCATCATTCCATGGCACAGCCAACACGCCTCTGCGCCAGCTTCGGGCTTGCGTTGGGGCAGGGGCCGGCGGCCCGCATTCACCTGAGGCTTACAAAGGGCTTGCACGACCAAAAGCCACTTAGCAGTGGTCGCTGACGCTATTACGCGAGGAGGCGAACGCGCAGGTTAGGCGTCTTGCAATGCTGGACGGCCATAGCCCAATCAGGTAATTTTGAGGCTCGCGGATTGATCGGCGTGGCTCACCCCGGCGCGGACTACGGAGAGGGCGCGCTGATGCATGTGCTGCATCCGGGAGTTTCGATGACTGAAGTGATCGATCGACTGGTGACGGCGATGAACGCGCATGATCTCGACGCCGTCACCGCTCTTATCCATGAGAACTATCGGAGCGTACAGCCGGCGCACCCGGGCAGAGCCTTCGTCGGGCGCGACCAGATGCGCGCCAACTGGGAGGCCATGTTCACCGGAATACCTGACTTCCACGCAACGGTTACGCGCTCGGTCCAAGACGGTGACACGACCTGGATCGAATGGCATTGGTCAGGTACTCGCCGCGACGGGCAACCCTTTGAGGTGCGCGGGGTCACGCTGTTCGAGATCATCGACGGTCAGATTGCGGCCGGGCGACTGTATCTGGAGGACGTCGAGCGGCAGGTCGTCGGCATCGAAGACGCGGTTGAAGCCCTCTCCGGGCGCCGTCCGCCAACGGCCGGCAGTGGAACCGGTTCTTGACCTTACCACCGCGCCGCGGCGGAGACCGCCGATAGCTTAGCCGGGGCTATGCACTCAGAAGGGTAGGTTGGCTTTGAACGGCTGCCACGGCCTACTGCGTTGCCTGGTAGAGTTCCGAAGCGGCCTCCTTCAGCGCGCGCCGGCCGTCGGGCCTGAAATACATCATGTGGCCGCCCTCGACGACGTCGAGACGGATAGGCTTGGCATTGGCGAGCGTCGGGAGTTGGTTCACCAGATAGCGCGAGGCCAGATAGGGCGTGACCAGGTCGGTGTCGCCGTTCACGATCACCACGCCGAGCGCCGGGTTCAGCGAGCGCGCCCGCTGCAGATCGTCCATAACACCGGCGTAGCCTTGGCGCGAACCGCCGTAGTCCCAATTGTGGGTCACGTCGCCGTTGAGCAACCGGTAGCTGACATCGGTGCGAAAATTCAGCTCACTGCTGACATAGCCGACAAAGGCCGAGGTCAACGCCGGCACGCTGCGGTCGAGCACCGGATCCGGGCCAGCGCTGCGAGCGCTCTCCGGCGCGATGTCTGCGGTGGCGATCGTGCCGTCATAAGGGCTAAGCACCTTGCCACTGGCGCGCTGGAATTCGCGAGCGAACAGGGCGGTCGGGATGCGGGCGAAATTGCGCTGCACGAGGTCGAGCGGCAAGCCCGTGATCTCGGCCACGCGCTGGCTGGCCAGTCGTCCGCCCTGTTCCAGCCCGCCGGTCAGGGCGGCGAGGTAATCGCCCAGGGCATACTTTTCGACCTCGGCGAGCTTTTCGCGCAGCGCCTCGCCGCTGACGCCTTCGCCGCGCAATCGCACCGCGGCCAGCGAGGGCAGTTCGAGCGCCCAATGCAGCGGCTGGAATTCATCCGGCAGCACCAGCGTGAACTCCAGCGCCGGCGAGATCAGCACAATGCCGTTGGGGCTCAGGCCGACATCCTCCTGCAGGGTTCTGGCGAGAAGTGCTGCCCGGAACCCGCCATAGCTTTCACCGGCAAGGAAGAGCGGCGATCCGGTGCGGCCGTTCTGGGCGAGATAGAGCCGGATGAAGGCGCCGATCGAGCTGGCATCCTGGCTGATGCCCCAGAAGTCTTTGGTATCCTGGCCTGGCGCCTCGCGGCTGTAGCCGGTGCCGACCGGATCGACGAAGACGAGGTCGGTCATGTCGAGCCAGCTGTCGGGATTGTCGATCAGCTTTTGCGGCGGTGGCAGGAATTGGCCATCGGCGCCGGTCGCGATGACACGTGGCCCGAGCGCGCCGAGATGCAGATAGGCGGAAGCCGCGCCCGGGCCACCATTGAAGACGAAGGTGATGGGACGAGCCTTCTCCGCACCCGCCGCCGGCGGCAGCGTGTAGGCGACATAGAAGATTTCCGCCGTAACCTCGGCCTTCCCGGAAAGCAGCGACAGCGTGCCGGCCTTTGCCTGGTAGTCAAGCTTGCGTCCGGCAATGGTGATTGAATGGCTGGTCGTTTGTGGCGCCGGCAGCAGCGACAGCACGCCGCCGGTGGGTGCGGGGCGTTCGGGCGTTTCGGCGAGGCCGGGCCCTATCAGTGCGCCAAGCAACAGGAGAATTGCAGGAATGAGCTTTAGCTTGGCACGCATGACACCTCCGGGAATGGCTCCCGAATAGCTATGGTCTGGGCGATCGAAGTCAAAGTAACTCTTCGCGAACGTCCTGGCCCCTCTGTTCCGCCGGCATATCAGTGCTATCAAAGCGCGACGGACTCGAAAGGACAGGACCATGGACGCCACCGCGCTCAAAGCCATGCAGGCGCCGCTCAAGGAGGCCTATCGCGGCGACGCCGCGCAGGCGCTGATCACGCTTCGCGCCAGGGGTTCGATCGACGACCAGTCGATCGCCTGCAAGGTGGAAACCGGTAGGGCGCTGGCCGTGGCCGGCCTGCATCCGGCAACCGGCGGCTCCGGGCTCGAACTATGCTCGGGCGACATGCTTTTGGAGGCGCTGGTCGCCTGTGCCGGCGTGACGCTGAAGGCGGTGGCGACTGCGCTGGAGTTCAAGCTCGGCGCGGCGACCGTCGAGGCCGAAGGCGATCTCGACTTTCGCGGCACGCTGGGTGTGGCGAAAGATGCACCTGTGGGCTTTCGCACCATCCGGCTGAATTTCAACCTGGACACCGACGAACCGCAGGAGCGCATCGACGCGCTGATCAAGCTCACCGAACGCTATTGCGTGGTGTTCCAGACGATCAACAGCAAGCCGGAGCTGACGGTGAGCGCACAGCGCTGACGCCGCTGGGGGAGATGTCGCCGAAGGCGACAGAGGGGGTCGGGCCGATTGGACGCGACGCCCTTTTGTGCAGAAAGGAGGTTGGCGCTCCACGCGCGGCGACCCCCTCTGGCCTGCCGGCCATCTCCCCCTCAAGGGGGGAGATACAAATTACTGCGCCGCCGGCTCTTCCGCATCACCCTCATCGGTGAACGGCGAGGCGCTCGGTACGCAATTCACCGCCCAGCCGGCCGGAGTCGGCTGCTTCTGGTATTCGGTGATGGCGTTGGTGCACTGTTCGCGGGTGTCGAAGGTGCTGGGCAGAACCACCATGCCTCCTTGCGGGCCGGCGATCACCAGGTACCAGACCAATGCTACGCTGGGAGCAGCCATGGGAATCCTCGCTTTGCTGGATGTCGGAGTCGGATCGACCCTAGCAACTCCCGGCTGATGGCGAAAGCAGGGCGACGGGGGAGGGACCTGCCGGATCATCACAGACCCGTGAACGGAACCGCTCCCCAGACGTCTCTCAGTTCACCGCAAAGCAGTAGAACAGGCCGTCGCCGCCAGTGCCTTTCAGCGCGTCCTGGCTGCAGCCGCCGCGCGAGGCATGCGAGGAGTTCCAGGATTTCGCTGCCGCCGACTCATCGAGGCCGGTGCGGTCGTGATGGCCCATCATTGCCGCCCCTTCCGCCCCGCTCAAGGTCCAGTCGCCGCAGGTCTGGTCGGCGATCTTGGTGCCGTCGGGCTTCGAGCCGGTCAGTATGTCGTGCCGGTTCGGTTTGTCGCCGCGGCCGTTGACCACCTGGCCCTTTTCGTTGAGCGCCGTCTGTTTGGTGATGGCGTTGGCGTCGCTGTGTAGCGAGGCGACATCGTCGGCAATCTTCTCGCCCTTGGCGTTGACCCACGGGCCCTTGCCGATGCGGTCGCGCGCATCGGTATCGGCGGTCGAGAGATAGGCGTGCCATTCCTTGCCGGTCACCCCCGCGGCTTCCGCCAGCGAGGCGCAATGCGCATCGGCGCCTTTGAGGCCGCCGAGATCGGCGCCCTTGCCGGAACCGACGCTGGTGACGAAGAAACTCATCTTGGCGTCCTGGGCGAGGGCTACGCCAGTCGTGGTGGCAATCGCAGCGGCGGCAACGAGAAGAAGTCTACGCATGTCGGTCCTCCGGTTTCGAATGTCCTACGTCAGAAGAAACGTAGCTGGAGGCCTGTTTAATCCCGCTTCAGCCCAGCTTTTATTCCGGCTGCCGGTAGGCGACGAAGCGCTGCTGCCTGGCCAGGAAGATCAGCCCTGTTTCTTTCAACTCGGGGCTGGCCAGCGGGACGATGCGTTTGGCGATCTCTGAAGGATGCGGCAACTTTTCTGGATCCTCGCCGGGCGCCGCCTGCGCACGCATGGCGGTGCGGGTGGCGCCGGGGTCGACAGCATTGATGCGCAGCGGCAAGCTTTGCGTTTCATGCGCCCAGGAGCGCGCCATGGCTTCCACCGCCGCCTTTGACGCCGCATAGGGCGCCCAGAAGGCGCGTGCCGAATGCGCGGCCCCGGAGGACATGAGAATGGCGCGACCGGCGTCGGACAGCCTGAGCAGCGGGTCGACCGAGCGGATCAGCCGCCAGGTCGAGATGACGTTGATGGTCATCACCTTCTCGAAGGTTTTTGCCTCGACATGGCCGATCGGCGAGATGACGCCGAGCACGCCGGCATTGGCCACGAGGATGTCGAGCTTGCCCCAGCGCTCATGAATGGCGCCGCCCAGCCGGTCTATGCCGGCCATGTCGGCAAGATCGAGCGGCACCAGCGTCACTTCGCCCTTGCCGGTCCTAGCGCGCTCGGCCTTGATCTGGTCGTCGAGCTCTTCCAGCCCGCCGACGGTGCGGGCGACGGCAATGACATGCGCGCCGGCAGCGGCAAGTTCCTTGGCAATGAAATAGCCGATGCCGCGCGAGGCGCCGGTAACGACCGCGACGCGGCCGGAGAGGTCGAGGGTCATGCGAGCGCTTTCAAGGATGGCAGTTGGGGTCTACGCCCCGTTGTTCGCCAGCAGCGACAGCGTGCGCACATTGTCGTGGCCTTCGAAGTCGAGCAGGCGGGTCGGGTACTGGCCGGTGAAGCAGGCGTCGCAGAATTGCGGCTGCTCATTGTCGCGGCCGGCCTCGCCGACGGCGCGGTAGAGCCCGTCAATGGTGAGGAAGCCGAGTGAATCGACGCGGATGAACTCGGCCATCTCCTCGATCGACATGCGTGACGCCAACAGCTTCGACTTCTCCGGCGTGTCGACGCCGTAGAAGCACGACGCGCTGGTCGGCGGCGAGGCGATGCGCATATGCACTTCCCTGGCGCCGGCATCGCGCACCATCTGCACGATCTTCTGGCTGGTGGTGCCGCGCACGATGGAATCGTCGACCAGCACCACGCGCTTGCCCTCGATCATGCGGCGATTGGCATTGTGCTTGAGCTTGACGCCCATATGGCGGATCGAATCGCCGGGTTGGATGAAGGTTCGGCCGACATAGTGGTTGCGGATGATGCCGAGTTCGAAAGGGATACCGGCAGCCTGCGAAAAGCCGATCGCCGCCGGCGTGCCGGAATCCGGCACCGGCACGACGATGTCGGCCTCGACAGGGCTTTCCTGCGCCAGTTCCGCGCCGATGCGCTTGCGCACCTCGTAGACGTTACGGCCTTCGACCGACGAGTCCGGCCGCGCGAAATAGACATATTCGAAGATGCAGAAGCGGGTCTTCTGCGGCTCGAACGGGAACAGGCTCTCAATGCCCTTCGAGGTCACGACGACCATTTCGCCAGGCTTGAGGTCGCGCACGAAGCGGGCGCCGATAATGTCGAGCGCGCAGGTTTCGGAGGCCAGGATCCAGGCGCCGTCGAGATCGCCTAGCACCAGCGGGCGGATGCCGAGCGGATCGCGGCAGCCGATCATCTTCTTGGAGGTCATCGCCACCAGCGAAAAGGCGCCTTCGACCTGGCGCACGGCATCGATGAAGCGCGAGTTGAGATCACGCTCCTTGCTGGTCGCAACGAGGTGCAGCAGCGTCTCGGTGTCGGAGGTCGACGAAAAGATCGCGCCCTGCTTCTGCAGCGCGCGCTGCACGGTCATGGCGTTGGTGAGGTTGCCGTTGTGGGCGACCGCGAAGCCGCCATCGGCCAGTTCGGCGAAGAAGGGCTGGATGTTGCGCATGCCGGCGCCGCCGGTAGTGGCATAGCGTGTGTGGCCGATGGCGCGATTGCCTTGCAGGCTGTCGATGACATGCTGCTTGGTGAATGTGTCGCCGATCAGACCGACATGGCGTTCGACATGGAACTGGGTGCCGTCATAGGAGACGATACCGGCCGCTTCCTGGCCGCGATGCTGCAGCGCGTGCAGGCCCAGCGTGACGATGGCCGCGGCGTCCTGACGGCCGAAAATGCCGAACACACCGCATTCGTCGTGGAAGTGATCGTCTGCTTCGGCGGAAAGCACGTCGTCTGCGTCTGCCTTCGAAACTGCCATGGGGCTCAAGCTCCGCTAAAATGGCCATATAGAGCGAGAGCGCCGCGAAAGCAACGCACGCCGTGCGTCGTTCACACCATAGTCAGCTCATAAATGGCGCCCGCCTAGTGGGCGCCATGCCGTTTCAGTTCAGTTTGCCGGTGCGGCCGGCGCCGGAGCGGCGGGCTGTGCCGGCGCATTGTCGGCCGGAGCGTCGGTCTCGTCGTCGGGCGCTGGCGCGTCATCACCGGTTGCCGGCGAATCCGCCGCCGGTGCATCGGCTGCCGGAGGTGTCTCGGGTGCTGCCGGCTGATTCGGGTTGAGCTTCTTCAGGATGGCGTTTTCCGGATCCTCGGGCAGCAGGCTTTCCAGCTTGGCGCCGATGGTCTCGAGCAGTGGCCTCGACTTGGCGTTGGCGACCCAGGCAGGCGCCTTGGCGCCGGCCAGCCAGTTGAAGAACAGAAGCGCCACCGCAACGACCAGGATGCCGCGCGCCGCGCCATAGAGGAAGCCCAGCGTACGGTCGAGCGCGCCGATCCTGGAATCGATGATCCAGTCGGCAAGCTTCATGGTGATGACGGAGACGACGATCAGCGCGATGACGAAGACGATGCCGGCGGACGCCGCCATGGCGATCTTGTCGCTTTCGACATAGGGCTGAACGTAAGGCAGCACCGGCTTGTAGAAGAAGAACGCCGCCGCGGCGGCAGCGGCCCAGGAGACGACGGACAGGATTTCGCGGGACAAGCCACGAACCATGGCGAGCATCGCCGAGACCAGGGTGAAGCCGACGAGAATTCCGTCAAGCAGCGTAATCGGCATGTTGTTCGCCCCACTCCGATTGTCTTTTCACGGCTCGGGCGAGCCGCGTCAGTCTTCCTCGTCGACACGGCTGCGCCGTGAGCCGGCTATGCGCGCCACCAGATCGGCAAGTTCGGTCGGCTGGAAAGCGCCGGCCCCGATCCCGCCAGGACCAGTACCATTGGCAACCTCCTCGCTGCCCAAGGGCAGAACCGCACTTCCAAAACCCAGCTTTTCGGCCTCTTTAAGGCGCTGTTGCGCATGCGCAACCGGCCTCACTGCGCCCGACAGGCTGATTTCGCCGAAATAGACGCAATCGGCGGGAAGGGCAAGACCGGTGAGCGATGAAACCAGTGCAGCTGCAACCGCCAGATCGGCAGCCGGCTCGGAAATCCGGTAGCCGCCGGCAACGTTGAGATAGACATCATGCTGGCCGAAGCGCACGCCGCAATGCGCCTCGAGAACGGCAAGGATCATCGACAATCGTGAGCCGTCCCAGCCGACGACGGCGCGGCGCGGCGTGCCCAGCGACGAGGACGCCACCAACGCCTGGATCTCGACCAGCACCGGCCTTGTGCCTTCCATCCCGGCGAAAACCGCAGCACCCGGCGATTTCGCATGGCGTTCGCCGAGGAACAGCTCCGACGGATTGGCGACTTCGCGTAGCCCCTTGTCCGACATTTCAAAGACGCCGATCTCGTCGGTCGGCCCGAAACGGTTCTTCACCGTGCGCAGGATGCGGTAATGGTGGCCGCCTTCGCCTTCGAAATAGAGCACGGCGTCGACCATGTGCTCGACGACGCGCGGGCCGGCGATCTGGCCTTCCTTGGTGACATGGCCGACCAGCACGATGGCTGCGCCGGTCGATTTGGCATAGCGGATCATCGCCTGGGCGGCGGCGCGTACCTGGGTGACGGTGCCGGGCGCCGAATCGGCAAGGTCGGTCCACAGCGTCTGGATGGAATCCAAGATGACGAGATCCGGCCTTCTGCCGTCGGCGATGGTTGCCAGGATATCCTCGACATTGGTTTCGGCGGCGAGTTCGACCGGTGTGTCGGCGACGCCAAGCCGCTGCGCCCGCAGCCGGATCTGGGCGACGGCCTCTTCGCCCGAGACATAGACGATGCGATGGCCTTTTGATGCGAGCGCTGCTGCGGCCTGGGTCAAAAGCGTCGACTTGCCGATGCCGGGGTCGCCGCCGACCAGCAGCGCCGAGCCACGCACGAACCCGCCGCCGGTGGCGCGGTCGAGCTCGCCAATGCCCGAAACGATCCGCGGCGCGTCCTCGATGTCGCCAGACAGGCTGGTCAGTACCACGGCGCGGCCCTTGCGGGCATTGCGCGTGTTGGCGGGGCCCGAGCCGATGCCGCCCGACGTGCCTTCCTCGACCAGTGTATTCCACTCGCCGCAGGCATCGCATTTGCCGGCCCAGCGCTGGTGCACCGATCCGCAATTCTGACAGATGAACTGGACGCGGGATTTAGCCATGGAACTGCTGCCGCTTTTTAGAAAATTCGGACCAAGACCGTCCGCATTTTCGAGCATGGTTTTGCAAGCACGGCTGCAATTCAGTGCTTCTTGGCGAGAGTGCGAACTTCGGCAAGCGCCTCGTCGAGCAACTGCGGATTGGGCGACAGCATCTGTGTGTCGTAGATGGAGATCATCCCTTGCGTCTCATCGGCGAGTGCTGGCTCGGCTTTCCGCGCCTCGTCATTGATAGCATCGACGTAAAACAGGAAATTCTGACCTGTCAGAACAGGCACACCACATCCGCCCATGATCAGCGTGGTCGTGGAGATCACACCATTCGCTTCCGGCTTGCCCTTGAACACCTCTGCTATCTCATAGCGTACGTTGACCAGTATCCGGCCATCGCCCACATCGGATGAGGGACCTCCAACCTTGGTTGAGCTAAGCTCCGTCGCTGTCACCAGGCCTCGGAATACCAAGGCGGCTTCTGCAAATGCTCGCTGTGGCGTCCAGTCTACAGGCATGGAGCAAGCGGAAGCGAACCCGGGCAGCGCAATCGCGCCGAGGAGCGCGAGAGCAAGATAGGTCGGAAACCCGAGACGGTTGCCCATGCCTACTCAAACCTCTCCGCAATATGGTGCTCTTCGGCCAGGTCGGAGAAGCGGGTGAACTCGCCCTGGAAGGCGAGGCTGACCGAGCCTGTCGGGCCGTGGCGCTGCTTGGCGACGATGACTTCGGCCTTGCCGCGCATTTCGTTCATCTCGTGTTCCCACTTGATGTATTCGTCGGTGCCGGGCTTGGGTTCGCGGTTCTTCAGATAATATTCCTCGCGATAGACGAAAATCACCACGTCGGCGTCCTGCTCGATCGAACCGGACTCGCGAAGGTCGGAGAGCTGCGGACGCTTGTCTTCGCGGCTTTCGACCTGACGCGACAGCTGCGACAGCGCGATGATCGGCACGGAAAGTTCCTTGGCCAGCGCCTTCAGGCCGGTGGTGATCTCGGTAATTTCCTGGACGCGGTTCTGCGAGGCCTTGGCGCTGGAACCCTGCATCAGCTGGATATAGTCGATGACGATGAGGTCGAGGCCACGCTGGCGCTTCAGCCGGCGTGCGCGAGCCGAAAGCTGCGCGATCGAGATGCCGCCGGTCTGGTCGATGAACAGCGGGATCTTCTGCATGGTCTGCGAGCAGGCGACCAGCTTTTCGAAATCCATCTCCGAAATCTCGCCGCGGCGGATCTTTGACGACGAAATTTCGGTCTGCTCGGAAATGATGCGGGTGGCGAGCTGCTCAGAAGACATTTCCAGCGAGAAGAAGCCGACGACGCCGCCATTAGCGGCCTTGAACGAGCCGTCGGCCTGCTGCGCCGGCACATACATTTCGGCGATGTTGAAGGCGATGTTGGTGGCGAGCGATGTCTTGCCCATGCCCGGACGGCCGGCAATGATGATCAGATCCGACGCCTGCAGGCCACCCATGCGGCGGTCGAGATCGCGCATGCCTGTGGCGAGCCCTGACAGGTGGCCGTCGCGCATATAGGCGGCGTTGGCCATGTCGACGGCGGTCTTGACGGCGTCGGTGAAGCTCTCGAAGCCGCCATCGTAGCGGCCGGTTTCGGCCAGTTCGAACAGCCGCCGCTCGGCATCCTCGATCTGCTCGGACGGCGCCATGTCGACCGGCGCGTCATAGGCGATGTTGACCATGTCCTCGCCGACGGTGATCAGCGCGCGGCGCGTCGCCAGGTCGTAGATGGCACGGCCATAGTCGGTGGCGTTGACGACGGTGACAGCCTCGACCGCCAGACGAACCACATACTGCGCCACTGTCATGTCGCCGACCTTCTCGTCGGCCGGCAGGAAGGTTTTCAGCGTGATCGGCGTCGCCACCTTGCCCATGCGGATGAGCTCGGCCGCGACCTCGAAGATTTTCCGGTGCAGCGGCTCGTAGAAATGGCCGGCCTTGAGGAAGTCGGAGACGCGGTAGAAGGCATCGTTGTTGACGAGGATGGCGCCGAGCAGCGCCTGCTCGGCCTCGATGTTGTTCGGCGCCTCGCGATAAAGCGGTTGCTCCGCCACGCCGAATTTTCGTGCTGCCTCAGCCATGATGTCCCCGATTTCGATCCCGGCTTCTCGATACCAGAACGCGAAAGATCCGGTGCTGACTTATATGCATCAGTTGCGTTCAATCGTCGTTGATGCCCGTTGTTCACAGGGGCAGCGGACCGTCCACAGGACAGAATTCCCGTGCTCTGATTCTGGTTGACTCGACAAGGTCGCGATCCTATCGGAAGGACGGGAACGAAGCAAGAACAATCATTGCCGTCGTCGGCGCGTAATCCTGGTCTTTCAGACGTCAGCCGGGGCAGCCCTCGACGCGGGCCGCATTGGGTGATCGCCTAAGGTTTGTGGACCACGATGTTGAAGCCTTCCTCTGGCTGGGGAGGAGCAAAATAGCTTGTGAACAACTCGTAGTCCGCTTCGCTGACTTGGAACGGGTGTTCGCCGGTTGAATTGCGATGCTTAAGCCGTTGCTTGCAGACCGTATCCGGCACCTCGAGCAGATGAAGTTCGTGAGCTACATCGGCCTGATCAATCAGCGAACGCATCCAACTGCGCTGGCTGACGGTGTTCGCCGGGAAATCCAGAACGACCGAAAGGCCCTTTTGCAAGATATCGACAATGTGCGGCGCCATGGCAGCCCGCAGGCGCTTGGAAAGACGGTCGTAGTCGTCGATTGTCTTCAGCTCATCGAAAAACAGATGCGAGTTCCAGTGATCTTCGCTGATGAGCAAGGTCGCCGGCCGCGCTGCAATGCGCTTCGCAAGCGTAGATTTCCCCGCGGCGCTCTTTCCGCAAAGAAGATATAAAACCGGCGGGTGATCCTGTTCCATATCGGAAGAATACCCGGCCCCGTGTTTCCCTGCCAGCATGACAAGCCGGTGATCTATCCGCTCGGATCAGCCGCCCGTGCCAATGTATCGCCCCAGTCCAGCCGCCGCGCTGTCTTGAACAGCTCGCCGTCGCGCTTGGTGAAAAGCGTCTCTCCTGCGCCGCCGTCCGGCCGGCACAATTTGAGCAGCACCTTGCCGGAGCCGGCTTTCGGCGGTGCAATGACGCGCGGCTGATGTGCAGGCGCGGGCTGCCGCGACGCTGCGACGTAGATGAACTTCTCGTCCTCCCACGGTACATCGGCATCCTTGGCCAGGCGGTGCAGCCGCGAGCGGGCGACGCGGCGGGAAAAATGGCACCAGTCGGGCGGCTCAAGCGGGCAGGGCGCATCGTGCGGGCAAGGCGCCAGCACATGCGCGCCGGCCTCCAACAATCGCCGGCGCACGGCAAGAATGCGCTGCCAGCCGGCTGGCGTTCCCGGCTCGACGATCAGCAGCGTGTCGCCGGTCAGTTGCCAGAGCCGGTCGGTGAGCTTGGCTAGCGATGCCGGCGCGATCTCGTCCAGCACATAGGCGCAGGTGACAAGATCGGCAGGCTTGAGGTCGGCAAGGTCGATGGTCACATCGCCGGCGCGCCAGTCCGTCCTGGCGGCGATGGTATCAAGAGCCAGCGACTGGCCGACCTTGCGCACCGCGGCGCTGGCTTCAATCAGCACTGCCTGTTCGAGATCGGGCCACAGGCCCGTGGTGGCCCAAAGCACCGTCCCCGGGCCCGCGCCGACATCGAGCAGGGTTCTTGGTTGGAAATCGGGCCGCGCATCGGCAAGCGAATCGAGGCTGGCGCGCACCGCGGCATAGGTCGCCGGCAGCCGCGTCGCCAGATAGGCCTTCACCGCCATCTCCTCGGCCATGTGCAGGCGGCCGTCGCGCAGTTCGGCGCGGTAGCGGTCCGACAGCGTCTTTGCCGCCTGGCGCAGCGCCGGCAGCGGTATCGTTTCGAGCAGGCGCTCGACGCCTTGTCTGAGCGGTGGAGGCAGTTCCACGCTCACGCTCGGCGCGGCGCGAACAGGATGACCGGGGCGCCGGCGATCCCGGCCACGATAGTGAGGATAAAGTTCATGAAAAAGTTCTCACGAAAACGAGACCTTTTTCAGGGCCGGAGCCAGCAATGGCAAGCGGCAATGCGCAATCGAGGCCCTATTCCCGATCCGACACCTTGCGGCGGCGTGCCGGTTTGGCGGCAGCGGACCTGACAGCAACGGACTTGGCGGCGACAGACCTGGCAACGGCAGGCTCGGCGGCTGCCGTTTCGTGGCGATGTCCCATATCGCGCATTTCCAGCGCCTTCTCGCATTTGGCCATGTAGTCGCGCGTCATCGGCAGCGTGTCGTTCTTCTTGGCGATCTGGATCTGGAAGATCACCAGATCCTGCCAGCGGAAGGCGGCTTCCGAGGCGGCGAGATAGAACTCCCACATGCGGCAGAAGCGCTCGTCATAGATCGCCTTGGCCTTGTCGCGGTTGGCGGCAAAGCGCTGGCCCCAATGCTTCAGCGTGTCGGCATAATGCAGCCTCAGCATCTCTATGTCGGTGACGACGAGGCCGGATTTCTCGATTGCCGGCATCACCTCCGAAAGCGCCGGGATGTAGCCGCCAGGGAAGATGTATTTGCGGACGAAGGCGCTGGTCGCCCATGGCACGCCGGTGCGGCCGATCGTGTGGAGCAGCATGACGCCGTCGGGTTTCAGCAGCGTCGCCGCCTTGTCGAAGAAGGTGCGGTAGTGGTTGACGCCGACATGCTCGAACATGCCGACCGAAACGATACGGTCGAAGCGCTCATTGAGTTCGCGGTAGTCCTTCAGGTCGAAATGCACCCGGTCCTGCAGGCCCAGCGCATGGGCCCGGTCCGTGGCGACGCCGTGCTGCTCGGTCGACAGCGTGACGCCCTGCACGTCGACATCGAAGGTCTTGGCGAGGTAAAGGCCAAGCCCGCCCCAGCCCGAACCGATATCGAGCACGGTCTGGCCGGCCTTCAGCCTGAGCTTGGCGGCGATGTGGCGCTTCTTGGCGGCCTGCGCCTCGTCAAGCGTCATGTCCGGCTGCTCGAAATAGGCGCAGGAATATTGCATGTCCTCGTCGAGGAAGAGCCGGTAGAGATCGCCCGACAGGTCATAGTGGCGCTGTACGTTGCGGCGCGAGCGCGAGGCGGTGTTGATCTGCTGCAGGCGGCGGAAGGCGTGGCGCAGGCCTTCGATCGCCTTCGACCAGGTGGCGTCGATGCCGCCGCTGCCCATATTCTGGAAGGCGATGCGCATGACGCCCAGCACGCCGCCCTCGAGGACATCGAGTTCGCCGTCCATGTAGGCTTCCGGCACGGCCAGCATCGGATCGAAGGTGATGGCGCGCTCGGCATGCCTGGTCTTGATGTGCATGTGCACCGGCTCGCCGCTGCCGTCGCCGAACACCGTAGTCGAGCCTTTCGGCCCGGTGACCTTGAGATTGCCTGTGCGCACCAGGCGGTCGAGAACGCGCTTCAACAGAATATTCATGCCCAAATGTCCCCTCACGGTCAGACTGGCTGTCTAATTCTGCCTCAATATATAGGGGTTCGAAAAGTTCCATTTGGCACAAAAATGCCCGGGCGAGACGCCCGGGCATTGGTCCACAAAGGCTGGATGACGACAATGTGATCGGGAGCGCCGCTCCCCTCGCTTGTCGTTAGGCGATCAAGCGTTGTCTTCGCCGCCTTCGAACTCGGTGTTCGGGTCGAAGAAGTTCTCCGGCCGCGCATTGTCGTTGATGTCGTCGCCATAGATGGCTTCGGCAGTGGTCAGAGTCTCGCCCTTGGCCTGACGCTCGGCTTCCTCGGCCGTGCGGGCGATGTTGAGGCTGATGGTGACCTCGACTTCCGGATGCAGCGCGATCGCCACATTGGTGACGCCGATGGTCTTGATCGGCTGGTTGAGCTGGATCTGGTTGCGGTTGACCGAGAAACCTTCCGCCGTCAACAGGTCGGCGATGTCGCGGGTCGACACCGAACCGTAGAGCTGGCCGGTCTCGCCGGCCGAACGCACGGCGATGAAGCTCTTGCCGTCGAGCTTTTCGGCAACCTGAGAGGCTTCCGACTTGCGCTCGAGGTTACGAGCTTCGAGCTGGGCGCGCTGGCCCTCGAACTTCTTCTTGTTGGCTTCGTTGGCGCGCAGCGCCTTGCCCTGCGGCAAGAGGAAGTTGCGGGCAAAGCCGTCCTTGACCTTGACGGTATCGCCCATCTGGCCGAGGCGGGAAACGCGTTCGAGAAGAATAACTTGCATGGTCTTGTTCCTTCGTCTGGGCACCGACCGCGGGATCGGCGCCGAATTGAATGGAACAGGTCAGGAAGCTCGGGCGCCATGGCGCCGGTGTCGCTGTCCTGCCTGTCACGGCAGTTAGAGGCTTTTCACCTCAACTCGGGATTTCAATGCATGTCGCCCAAAAGTGGTCCCGGTTTTGGGACAACGACATGCATCATCAAACTGACCCCCGTGCGGCGCCCATCGCCGTGGGAGAAAGAGAGCAGGCGGCGAACCGCCTGCTCGAAAGTCTTAGCGAACCACGTAGGGCAGCAGGCCGAGGAAGCGGGCGCGCTTGATCGCCTTGGCGAGTTCGCGCTGCTTCTTCTGGCTGACGGCGGTGATGCGCGACGGCACGATCTTGCCGCGCTCGGAGATATAGCGCTGCAGAAGACGCACATCCTTGTAGTCGATCTTGGGCGCGTTGGCGCCGGAGAACGGGCAGGTCTTGCGGCGGCGATGGAACGGGCGCCGGGTCGGGATCTGATTGATGTCGACCATTATTCTGCACCCCCTTCAACACCTTCGCGCGGACGGCGCGGACCACGATCGCCACCGGCGTCGCCGAACGAGCGCGGCGGACGATCGCCACGGTCGCCGCGATCACGGTCGCCGAACGAACGCGGGCCACGATCGCCACGGTCGCGGTCGCCGAAGCCGCCGCGTTCCGAGCGCTCTTCGCGCTTCTGCATCATGGCCGACGGGCCTTCCTCATGCGCCTCGACCTTGACGGTCAGGAAACGCAGCACGTCTTCGGACAGGCCCATCTGGCGCTCCATCTCGTTGAGCGCTGCCGGCGGGCAGGTGAGGTCCATAAGCGTGTAGTAAGCCTTCCGGTTCTTGTTGACCCGGTAGGTGAGGGACTTCAGTCCCCAGTTCTCGACCCGGCCGACGGACCCGCCATTTGCGGAGATGACGCCCTTGTACTGTTCGACAAGCGCATCGACCTGCTGCTGCGAGAGGTCCTGCCGGGCAAGGAACACATGTTCGTATAGAGCCATAGTAGTTCAGTGCCTTTCTTCGTTTCTCTCCCGGATCCTCGCGGCAAAAGCCTCTGCAACTTCTCTGACCCGCTGGTCCCAAAAGGGGCGGGGAAGAAAGGAGCATTTCGAGACGGTCGAGAGCGGAGACACGGGAGGCGGAAGCGCTTCTGGCTTCACACGAAGGTTTTGGGTAAAACCTCCGGCCCTCCGTTCAGCCCCCAGCAAGGACCGGCAGATTGCGGGCGTCTATACAGCAATTTGGCTGGAAGGCAAGGGTAGGGCGCCCGCGGTGGTGGGTCAGTCTGAATTCTGTCGATGTGAATCAATCTGCGATGCCAACTAGAAGCAAGCCAACCGCCTCTTGACCTTGGACTAGCGACCGGTGGCCCTTGCTGTCTTTGTCATTGAGCAAGAGAACATCGCCCCGCCGGAAGTCGGCTGAAGTTCCGTCGGTGGTCGTGATTTTGAGGTGACCTTGGAGCAACACCACCAATTGCCTGCGCGGCGTCGCATGGTATTGCGGGTCCCATCCGGGCGGCAATTCAAGAAATACACCGGTCGTCATCGGCGTTTCGGGTGACGCGCCCATGGGGGCAGATGGAGGGGCAAAGTCGCGAGCCGCAAGATTCACCGGCACATTACGCAAGTGCGTCTCGCTAACTTCGTCAGCATATATTTCCGTGATTTGCATTGGCTTCCCCCGAATGTTTAGGTGGCAACGTGCTTCTTGTAAGCCCGACGCTTGCGGTCAATCTTCGCCTCTTCCGCTTCCGCCAGCGCAACAATGTCGCCAATCTCCCAAAGTTTGCCCGTCACGCCAGCCGCCATAGCCGGGTCACACGCAACGTGGCATGGATGCGCACAAAATTGTAGTACATGGAATGCAGCGCCACGGCGTTGGCGTGAGCCTCGACCTTTTTGGAAAAGCCATTGGTCAGGCGAGTGAAGCGGCGCATATGCATCCGCATGGTGAGGTTCTGGCGTTCGGCAAAAGACGTGCTGACGTGCTTAGGATCGGGGTTCCCCTCGACATTGTTCTTCCGTGAACCGCCATAGCCAGCGGGGCTATAGCGGCCCTCGGCGCTGTCAGGTGAAGCCCCGTAGGGACGGCGGCAATTGAGCGGCCGCCGTCCGGTCAGCTCGCCCCGTCTATTCAGCTTGTATGGGCGACGACCTTGTCCACCGTTTCGGGGAAGAAGTCGGGCGCGGCCTTACGCTTGCCGAACATCATGTCGTACTGGATCAGGCGGAAATCGTTGATCGCCGGATCGATGTCCTTCTGCCGCGCCCAGTCGGGCGTCGCTTCGCCTGACGGCGTCAGCAGAAGGTTGCGGTCGACGACACGGTAGCGTTCGCGCAGCGCGCCGAGGAAGCCGGTGTAGTAAGGGTGCGTGATCCCGGCCGTCGTCAGGATGTGGTAAGGCAGGAAGGCCGGGCTGACCGCGCCCATATCCTGCGCCGGACCGGTGCGGTTCGACCAGATGATCAGCGGGGTCTGGTGGTGCTCCAGTGCGGCCTCCGGCGTAGCCTCCCTGCGCGGCGCGACATTGTCTTTCAGGAAGCCAGTCTCGACATAGACGGGGCCGAGCGGCGGCAGATGGTCGCCGAAGAAGGCGATGACGGTCGGCCGCTCGCGCTTCTTCGCCCATTCGATCAGCCGCTCGAGGCCACGGTCGGCATCGGCCGAACCCTCGGCATAGCTGAGCAGCGATTCCCGCGCCCATGTGCTGATCGGTGCCGCGACCTTGTGGGTCGGATTGTAATAGCGGTACGGCTCGTAGGGGCCGTGGTTCTGCAGGCTGACGGCGAAGAAGAACACCGGATCTTCGCTGGCGTCGGCCTCTGCGATGATCTCGTCGGTCATTGCCGCGTCTGAGGCCAGCGGCCCGCGCTTTTGCAACGGCGGCAGCGTCTCTTCCGAGCGGAAATCGTTGAAGCCGAAATCGGCATAGACCGCGCCCCGGTTCCAGAACCAGTTGGTGCCGGGATGGATGGCGCGCGCGCGGTAGCCTTCGCTTTTCAGGAAGGTCGCGAGCGACGGCGTCGGCGTGCGCACATATTGCTGATAGGGGATCGAGCCCGCCGGCAGGAAGGCATTGGAAAAGCCCGTCAGCGCCTCGAATTCGATGTTGGCGGTCATGCCGCCGAATTCGGGCGAGAACATATAGCCCGAGCGCAAAGCCCGCACATTGGGGATGGGGTCGGGCGTGATGGTGACGCCGGGCAGCTTGGTCGGATCCCAGAAGGATTCGCTCATGACGATGATGATGTCGGGTCTCTCATCCGGCACCGAGGCTGTCACATCCGGCCTGTCGATCGCGTCGATTGCCTTGTCGGAGTAACCGGCCGGTGCGGAGACATGCGCCATCGGCACGTTGAGCGCGAAAGCCAGGGCAAAGCCGTTGGAGGCGTAGTTCTCCTTCTGGTCCCACATGATCGGGATGATCTGCAGCCGGTCGCGGGTCCACGAGAAGGTGGCGTAGTCCATGATCGAGACGAAGAAGGCGAGCAGCGGTACTGCCAGCGTCAGCCGCGCCAGCCGCCCCTTGCGGCTGAGGATCGGCACTTTGCGGCGCCATAGCCGCCAGCCATAGATCAGCAACGACAGTCCGGCGACGATGCCGACGGCCATGGCGAGCGCCGTCCAGGGGCGCTCGCGCACCAGCAGCGGCATCAATGCCATGATCTGGCGCGAATAGAGGAAATCGGTCGGGTAGAGCGGATCGCCTAGATAATGCGACTTCTGGTGCCCGACAAAGGCCAGCGCCAGTGTCAGCGGCGCCACGATCATCAGGCTCTGGTGGCTGCGGCCGAGCACGGCGTCCAGTCCGATCAGCACCAGCGCAAAGACGATGATGGTGGTCCAGCCCGGCTTGAAGGGCTGCAGGAAGAAGTCGACCGTGCCGAAGAAATCGCCGCGCACGATCCATTCGATGGCGAAAACCAGGACGGCGGAGGCAAGCAGAGTGGCAAGACCGTAGCGGATGACAGGCCATCTGCGCCCCGGCAGGTAGCCGGTGGACGGATCGTCTTCCAAGAACTGTGGCGCGGGTACGGCCGCGCCCTTCCTGATCCTTGCCACTTTTCTTCCCCCGGCCCAAGCAACGCGTTTTTCCACTCGCGTCACCGTTCTGTCATAGAACTGTCATCCAAATGCTAGCGCCTGTGGCGGAAATAAGAAGAGCCAGCAAACGATTCGTGAGCGGTTTTCATCAGGAGTGATCGGCAAAAAGCCTGTCGGAACAGGGACTCGGGGGCTGGCTCCCGCCTCGAACAAGGGTCGAAATGCCGCCAGCGGGCTTGACTTGGCGGTCCGCCTTGCGTCACAGGCAGGAAAAATCAGCCGCTGGAGAGAGCCCATATGGCCGTTGCATTCACCTTTCCGGGACAGGGCAGCCAGGCTGTCGGCATGGGCAGGGACCTCGCCGACGCCTTCCCCGAGGCGCGCAGGGTCTTCGAGGAAGTCGATGATGCGTTGGGTGAAAAGCTGTCGAAATTGATCTGGGAAGGCCCGGAAGAGACGCTGACCCTGACCGCCAATGCCCAGCCGGCGCTGATGGCGGTGTCGCTGGCAGCGGTGCGGGCTCTGGAAGCGGGCGGCTTTTCGCTGAAGGACAAGGTTGCCTATGTTGCCGGCCATTCGCTCGGCGAATACTCCGCCCTTGCGGCCGCCGGCTTCGTCTCGGTCGCCGATGCGGCCCGGCTGCTGCGCATCCGCGGCAATGCCATGCAGGCGGCGGTGCCGGCCGGCGAGGGCGCCATGGCGGCGATCATCGGCCTGGAACAGCCCGATGTCGAAGCCGCTTGCACCGAAGCCGCCGCAGGGTCCGGCAAGGTCTGCCAGATTGCCAACGACAATGGCGGCGGCCAACTGGTGATCTCCGGCGCCAAGGCGGCAGTGGAACTCGCCGCGAAACTGTGCACCGAAAAGGGTGCCAAGCGGGCGCTGATGCTGCAGGTCTCCGCGCCCTTCCATTCGGCGCTGATGGCGCCGGCGGCCAATGTCATGCGCGAGGCCCTGGCGGGCGTGACCAGGAATGCACCGGTGGTGCCCGTCGTCTCCAACGTCACCGTGACCCCGACCAGCGAGCCCGACGAAATCGCGCGGCGCCTGGTCGAGCAGATCACCGGCCGCGTGCGCTGGCGCGAAACGGTCGAGTGGTTTGGCGCCGACGGCGTCGCAACCCTTTACGAGATCGGCGCCGGCAAGGTGCTGTCGGGTCTGGCGCGGCGTATCAACCGCGACATCGCCACATCGGCCATAGGCACGCCGGCCGATGTCGAGGCGGCGCTGGCGGCACTGGGCTGACAGGCTGGCGATTTGGCGGCACCTGTGCAAAGGGTGCGCTCTGAGATCAGGAGATAACAATGTTCGAACTGACCGGCCGCAAGGCGCTCGTCACCGGCGCATCGGGAGGCATTGGCGAAGCGATTGCCCGGGTGCTGCATGCGCAAGGTGCCATTGTCGGCCTGCACGGCACCCGCATCGAGAAACTGGAGACCTTGGCCGGCGAACTCGGCGACCGGGTAAAGCTGTTTCCAGCCAATTTGTCGAACCGCGACGAGGTCAAGGCGCTTGGCCAGAAGGCGGAAGCCGAGCTCGAAGGCGTCGATATCCTGGTCAACAATGCCGGCATCACCAAGGACGGCCTGTTCGTGCGCATGTCGGATGCCGATTGGGACAGCGTGCTTGAGGTCAACCTGACCGCCGTGTTCCGGCTGACCCGTGAACTCACCCATCCGATGATGCGCCGCCGCCATGGCCGCATCATCAACATCACCTCGGTTGTCGGCGTCACCGGCAATCCCGGCCAGACCAATTACTGCGCCTCCAAGGCCGGCATGATCGGCTTTTCCAAGTCGCTGGCGCAGGAGATCGCCACCCGCAACATCACCGTCAACTGCGTCGCCCCGGGCTTCATCGAATCGGCGATGACCGACAAGCTCAACGACAAGCAGAAAGATGCGATCATGGCCGCGATACCGACGCGCCGCATGGGCACGAGTGTTGAAGTGGCGTCTGCCGTCGCCTATCTCGCCTCCAACGAAGCCGCCTACGTCACCGGCCAGACCATCCATGTCAACGGTGGCATGGCGATGATTTGACGGGATACGGCCGGTTATAAGAAGACACGGCCGGCTTGTGAAAAGAGACCATTTCGCCTTGGACCTTAGCCATTTTTCGTGTAATGCGGCCCGCAACCCGGCGGTTCGGGCAAAAACCGGTCCGGCACCGTTGCGTTTCCGGCAGGACCATCTTTCAGCTTGATTAGCGGCATTCTGCCCGCTAACGAAGACAGACAAACAAAAGACGAGGATGCCCCAAATGAGTGACACCGCAGAGCGCGTCAAGAAGATCGTCATCGAACATCTTGGCGTCGATGCCGACAAGGTGACGGAGCAGGCGAGCTTCATCGATGATCTGGGCGCGGACAGCCTCGACACGGTCGAACTCGTCATGGCGTTCGAAGAAGAGTTCGGCGTCGAGATTCCGGACGATGCGGCCGAGACCATCCTGACCGTCGGCGACGCCGTGAAGTACATCGACAAGGCTTCGGCCTGACGCTATCCGCAGTCATCACCGGGGAGGACCTGCGATGAGGCGTGTCGTCGTCACGGGCCTCGGCCTGGTTTCGCCATTCGGCATGGGCTTCGAGCACAGCTGGAAGGAACTTCTGACCGGCCGCAGCGCTGCCAAGCGCGTCATCGAGTTTGAAGTGGAAGATCTTGCCTGCAAGATCGCCCACGTCATTCCCCGCGGTGACGGCACCAACGGCACGCTTAATCCCGAAGCCGTGCTTGAGCCCAAGGAACTGCGCAAGATCGGCGACTTCATCCTTTACGGGATTGCGGCCGCCGACGAAGCACTGAAGGATTCCGGCTGGGAGCCCGGCACCGAAGCCGAGCGTTGCGCCACCGGCGTCATGATCGGCTCCGGAATTGGCGGCCTCGAGGGCATCGCCGAGAACGCGCTGATCCTGCACGAGCGTGGCCCGCGCCGCATCAGCCCGTTCTTCATTCCCGGAAACATCATCAATCTGGTGTCGGGCCAGGTGTCGATCCGGCACGGGCTGAAAGGCCCTAACCACGCCGTCGTCACCGCCTGCTCGACCGGCGCGCACGCCATCGGCGATGCCGCCCGGCTGATCATCTTCGGCGATGCCGACGTGATGCTGGCCGGCGGCGCGGAAGCGCCGGTGACCAGGCTCTCGCTTGCCGGCTTCGCCGCTTGCCGAGCACTGTCCACCGACCGCAACGACACGCCTGAAAAGGCATCGCGTCCCTATGACCGCGACCGTGACGGCTTCGTCATGGGCGAGGGCGCCGGCGTCGTCGTGCTGGAAGAACTTGAACACGCCAAGGCGCGTGGCGCCAAGATCTACGCCGAGGTCACCGGCTACGGCCTGACCGGCGATGCCTATCACATCACCGCGCCTGCCGAAGACGGCGACGGCGCCTTCCGCTGTATGACGGCGGCGCTCAACCGGGCCAAGCTGACGCCTGCCGACATCGACTACATCAATGCGCACGGCACCTCGACCATGGCTGATACGATCGAGCTCGGCGCCGTCGAGCGGCTGGTCGGTAATGCCGCCTCGAAGATATCGATGTCGTCGACCAAGTCGTCGATCGGCCATCTCTTGGGGGCAGCGGGGGCCGCTGAGGCGATCTTCTCGATCCTCGCCATCCGCGACAACATCGCGCCCGCCACCATCAATCTAGACAACCCGGAACGCGAAACCGCGATCGATCTGGTAGCAAACACGCCACGGCCCCGCCAGATCGACGTGGCATTGTCCAACTCCTTCGGCTTTGGCGGCACCAACGCTTCGCTGGTCTTCCAGCGTTATATCGGCTGATTGCGTTATCGACCGGCGCGCCAGCGGTCTGTCGTCAATTTTGCCATATTCGAGCCTACTCTGCCGCTGGGGATTCGACGCATCGGCCTGAAACCGAAGGCGCTTTTTTAGAAGCACGATGCGTAGACTTGAAATGTTAGGGCACGCTGTGCGTCCAACCGGACGCATGGTCGCTCTAAGAGATCAGATGGTAGGGCGCTTATGAACACCAATCCGGGCGGCAGCGGACAATTCGGACAAAACCAGAAGACCGGCCCGATCGTGCCGAAGACTGCGGCCGAGGCCTTGCGGCCGGAAGCCGGCACACCGCCGCCGAAGCGCTCTCGCGCCTCGCGCAGCCAGGTCGTCGTGTTCATGAACTTCGTCATCTCCGCGGTGATGTTGATGATCCTCGCCGCCGGCGTTTCGCTCTATTTCGGCAAGCAGGCCTTCAACGAACCGGGCCCGTCGGTCGCTGGCGACACCTTTCTGGTCAAGCCCAGCACCGGCGTCCAGGATATCGCCGACCAGCTCGAACGGCGTGGGTTGATCAGCGACGCCCGCATCTTCCGCATCGGCGTGCGCGTCTATGGCAATGACTCGGCGCTGAAGGCCGGCGAATACGAGGTCAAGCCGCGCGCCTCCATGCGCGATATCATGGAACTTCTGAAGAGCGGCAAGTCGGTGATGTATTCGCTGACCATTCCCGAGGGGCTGACGGTCGAGCAGGCGCTGCAGCGCGTTGCCGAGCAGGATGCGCTGACCGGGGACATGCCGGCGACCACGCCGGCCGAGGGAAGCCTCGCCACCGATACGTTGCGCTTTACCCGCGGCGCCACGCGCCAGCAGATGGTCGACAAGCTGCTCGCCGACCAGAAGAAGCTGGTGGACGAGGTCTGGCAGCGGCGTGCGCCCGACCTGCCTCTGGCCAATGTCGAGGACTTCGTCACCTTGGCCTCGATCGTCGAAAAGGAAACCGGGCGGGGCGACGAGCGCTCGCGCGTTGCCGCCGTCTTCCTCAACCGTCTGGCCAAGGGCATGCGGCTGCAATCGGATCCGACCATCATTTACGGCCTGTTCGGTGGCAAGGGCAAACCCGCCGACCGGCCGATCTACCAGTCGGACATCGAAAAGCAGACGCCTTACAACACCTATCTGATCAACGGCCTGCCGCCGACGCCGATCGCCAATCCGGGCCGCGCCGCACTCGAAGCCGTCGCCAACCCGTCGAAGACCGACGATCTCTACTTCGTCGCTGACGGCACCGGCGGCCATGTCTTTGCCACGACGCTTGCCGAGCACAATGAGAACGTTGCCCGCTATCGGGCGCTGCAGAAAAAGCAGGTCGAAGACGCCGCAAAGGGCGCCAAGACCCCGGGCCAGACCGATGCGCCGGCAGATGGCGATGACAGCGGTGACGCCAGTGGCGATGCCGGCGGCGACAGCGGGGACGCCGGCGGCGATGCGGGTGCCGCCCAGTAGCAGACCGGCGCTTTTTGACGGATTGACCTTACGCGCTGCGGATACAGGCGACGCGTCTACTGCTTTGAACGCGCGGCGCGTTTCGAAGCGCCTTCGGCCCTGGTCCGAGCGTGTGCAGATTTCCGCACTGCAAGATCAAAACGACACCGGAAATCAACACCTTGCCGGTATTGCGATTCTGACATTCGCGCTGCCCGTGATATCGAACGCCAGCAGGATTTCAGAATCGGAACATCAGGAAGACACGAGCCGCATCATGAATTTGCAGAGCATGACCGGATTTGCACGCGCCGTCGGCGAGCACGACGGCGCCTCGATCGCCTGGGAGGTCAAGTCGGTCAACGGCAAGAGCGTCGAGGTCAGGCTGCGGCTGCCGCAAGGCTTTGAGCGGCTCGAGCCGGCGGTCCGGCAGACGCTGCAGAAGCGCTTCGCACGCGGCAATTTCCAGGCGACCCTGACCGTCAGCCGTGCCGCCGGTCAGCAAGTACAACCGGTGGTCAACGAAGTCTTCCTCAGGGATCTGGCCGGGTTGGCCAAGCGGTTGCAGGACCAGTTCGGTGTTGCCCCGGCGACCGCCGACGGTCTGCTTTCCCTGCGCGGCGTGCTGGATATACCTGAAAGCAGCGAAACCGAGGAGGTGCGGGCAGCGCTCGACGCGGCAATCCTGTCAGCGCTCGAAACGGCGCTTGCCGGTCTCGAGCAGGCGCGCCAAAGCGAGGGTGAAGCGCTACGCTCCCTGCTTTCCGGTCACATCGACGGCATCGAGGCGCTGACGCTCAAGGCCGAGGCCGACCCGTCGCGCGACCCGGCGGCAATCCGCGAGCGGATCGCCGAACAGGTGCGGCTGCTGATGGATACGTCGGCCAATCTCGATGCCGGCCGGCTGCACATGGAAGCGGCGTTCCTGGCCACCAAGGCCGACATCCGCGAAGAAATCGACCGGCTGAAGACACATGTGGGGTCGGGCCGGGCGCTGCTGGCAAATGGCGGCGCCATCGGCCGCAAGCTCGATTTTCTGGCGCAGGAATTCAACCGCGAATCGAATACTCTGTGCTCGAAGTCGAACGCCGCCACTGTCACCGCCATCGGGCTGGAGCTCAAAGCGGTGGTCGACCAGTTTCGCGAACAGGTCCAGAATCTGGAGTAACCCAAAATGGGTGCCAAGGAGCCGATGGTTGCCAGGGATCTGGGGTCGCGCATTCGCCGACGCGGGCTGATGTTGGTCCTGTCGTCGCCGTCTGGCGCCGGCAAGTCGACGATCGCGCGCAACCTGCTGGAAAGCGATGGCAGCCTGGAACTTTCGGTCTCGGTCACCACCAGGCCACGCCGTGGCTCGGAGATCGAAGGCGTCCACTACCACTTCCGCACCATGCGCGAATTCGAGCGGCTGCGCGATTCCGACGCACTGCTCGAATGGGCCGAGGTGCATGGCAATTGCTATGCGACACCGCGTGAGCCGGCCGAACTGGCGTTGGCGCAAGGGCGCGACATGCTGTTCGACATCGACTGGCAAGGCGCCCAGCAGCTCAAGGAGAAGATGCGCGCCGACATCGTCTCGATCTTCATCCTGCCGCCGTCGATGAAGGAATTGAAGGCGCGGCTGAAGCGCCGCGCCGAGGACCAGGAACAGGTGATCGAGACCAGGCTGAAGAACGCCCGCAACGAGATCGAGCACTGGAAGGAATACGACTTCGTCATCGTCAACGACGATCTCGACCGCGCCTTCGCCGAAGTGCGCGGCATAGTCACTGCCGAGCGGCTGCGACGGGATAGGCGGCCGGGACTGTTCGATTTCGTCTCGGGGCTGCTGGACGAGAAAACGCAGTAGGGTTTCTCCTTCTCGCCGTTCACGGGGAGAAGGAAAGCTACACCGCGTTCGTCAGCCGCACGAATTCCTCGACGCTGAGCGTCTCTGCGCGCCTTGTCGGATCTATGTCGGCACGCATCAGCAAGGCTTCGCCGCCGAGGCTCTTCACGCTCTGCCGCAGCATCTTTCGACGCTGGCCGAAAGCGGCTTCGGTGACGCGGCCGAGTTTTTTCACGTCCGTCGCCAGCGGGCTGGCGCGCGGCATCAGATTCACCACCGAGGACGTCACCTTGGGCGGCGGCGTGAAAGCTTGCGGCGGCACGTCGAAGACGATCCTGGCTTCGGTCCGCCAGCCGGCCAGAACGCCGAGCCGGCCATAGGCATCGCTGCCGGCGCCGGCGACGATGCGCTCGGCCACTTCGCGCTGGAACATCAGCGTCATCGATTGATAGAAGGGCGGCCAGTCCGCTACGGTCAGCCAGCGGATCAGAAGCTCGGTGCCGATATTGTAGGGCAGGTTGGCGGCTATCCTCACCGGGCCGCCGCCTTTCGCCGCGGCATTGGCAAGAGCGGCAAAATCCGTCTTCAGCGCGTCGCCGCCGATCACTTCGAGCCGGCCCGGATAGCGGTTGGAGACCTCGGCAAGCGCCGCCAGGCAGCGTTCGTCGCGTTCGATGGCAACGACGCGCTTTGCGCCGGCAAGCAGCAGCGCCCGGGTCAGTCCGCCGGGGCCGGGGCCGACCTCAATCACGGTGCTGTCGGAGAGGTCGCCGGCGGCGCGCGCGATCTTGCCGGTCAGATTGAGGTCGAGCAGGAAGTTCTGGCCAAGCGCCTTCTTCGCCTGCAGCCCATGACGCTCGATCACCTCGCGCAGCGGCGGCAGCCCATCGATGCTCATGCGGCTGCGACCCTTGTACTGGTATCGGCCAGCCGGCGGGCGAGCGCCAGCGCCGCTATCAGGCTGTCGGGACGTGTGATGCCCTTGCCGGCGATGTCGAAGGCAGTGCCGTGATCGGGCGACGTGCGGATGAACGGCAGGCCAAGCGTGACGTTGACCGCCTCGTCGAAGGCCAACGCCTTGGCCGGGATCAACGCCTGGTCGTGATACATGCAGATCGCCACGTCGTAGCCGGCGCGGGCGCGCGCATGAAACATCGTATCGGCCGGCAGCGGTCCGAAAGCGTCGATGCCTTGCGCGCGCAAGATGTCGACCGCCGGACGGATGATGCGCTCATCCTCCGTCCCCATGGCGCCGCTTTCGCCGGCATGCGGATTGAGTCCGGCAAGCGCGAGTCTCGGCCTGGCGATGCCGAAGCGGCTTGCAAGATCGGCAGCGGTGATGCGCGAAGTCGCAACGATCAGTTCCGTTGTCAGCGCCTTCGGCACCTCTGCCAGCGCGATGTGGATGGTGACCGGAACGGTGCGCAATTCGGGGCCGGCCAGCAGCATGACCGGCGTCACCACGCCACCGGTGTGGAGAGAGGCCAGATGCGCCAGATATTCGGTGTGGCCGGGAAAGCCGAAGCCGGCATCGTAAAGCGGCTTCTTGGCGATCGGGCAGGTCACGACCGCGGCCGCATGGCCGGCGAGGCAGTCGGCGACGGCGCGGTCGATGGCCTCGATAATGCCGGCGGCGTTGGTCGGGTCGGGCCGGCCGGGATCGTCGGTGAAGCGGGCCGCCAGCGGTACCACGGGCAATGCATGTTGAAAGACATCGGCGGCTTGCGCCGGCAGTGTCTCCGCGATCGCCACCTCCGCGCCGAGCCGCCGCGCCCGCGCGGCAATCAGCGCTGGATCGGCGAGAAGATAGAAGGGCGCTGCCCCGGAACGGCGCGCCCTCTGCCAGGCGGCAATGGCGATTTCCGGTCCGATGCCGGACGGATCGCCGACGCTCAGCGCCAGCGGAAGCTCTGTCTCACGCACGGCCAGGCCGGTTTCAGCGCGTAACGATCTTGGCTTTCGCCTTCAGCTCCTCGACATATTTGGCCGAGAGTTCGTCGGCGTTCTTGTCGCCGGTGCTTTCGCTCTGGAACACCATCTGGGCAGCCTTGTCGTCGGAAACCTCGCGTGACGAGCAGATTCCGATGAATTCGATGCCGCGATCTGTCTCGCGCACGGCCGTGGCACCGCCCAGCTTGGTGGCCTTGATCTGCTCGGCCCAGTCTGGCGGCAGTTGCGGCGCCAGCACCCGGGGGAGATCGCGAACGGTGACGTCGATGAGGCCCTTGGCGAATTCACGCGTGGTGGCGCAGCCGTTGAAGCGGGCGCGCATGGCCTCGGCCTCACGCTTGCGCTTGGCGAGTGTGGCGCTGCGCTCGGCCTTCGGCACCACGAAGATCACCTGCTGCAGCATGTACTCGGTGGCGCTCGGCTTGGCGCCACCTTTTTCGAGCATGTGCTTGACCAGATCCTGTTCGCTCGCCTGTCCGCCGCCGCTATAGCGTGCGCTCAGCGCCTGGTTCCACGCCATCTGGGCGCGGATGAATTCCTTGAAATGCTCCTTGGTTACGCCGGACTGCGCCATGACGCCGTCCAATTGCTTGAGCTGCATTTTGTTGTTCGAGGCAAAGCGCTGATAGGCGGCCTCGACCTGGGCGTCGGTGATGCGGATGCCGAGGCGCTTGGCCTCGGCCACGCGCAGGGCCTGGTCGATCATTTCCTTGCCTGCATCGCCCTTCTTGCGCTGCAGCTTCAGGAAGGCAGCCCGGTGCGCAATGTCGCCGGTGGTGATCGGCATGTTGTTGACGACATACTTGATTTCACTGGCGAAGGCCGGCGGCGCCATCAGGGTGACCGAGGCCGAGGTCGCCGCTATCAGGAGCGCGAATCCTGCCGAAAACAGGTATTTCCTCATCGAAAGCATCCCAATTCTAGCCCGGTTTGGATGAGCGAATGCCGTGCCCGCTTTATGCGGCAAAACGATGTCGTCAGCCGGCTCTACTGGATCGAGTCGATCGAGCTTTGTGACGAACCGAAATCGCCGAGCGTGCGGAAAGACAGGTTGAAGCCGACATTCTGCGACACTTCCTTCGTGATGAGGTCGCGCGATTCCGAGAACGTCATCAGATAGGTGAAGCAGGAATCATTGTAGGCAAAGCCGACGCCGTCCTTGACCAGCACGCTTTGCTGCAGGTCGTAGGTGCCGGTGCCGAACACGCGCCAGTTTTCGGCCAGGTGCGTCGAGGCGCCGAGCGTCACTTCATGGCGATCGGTGGTGAACCCGTAGAGCGGCTGCGCCTGGATGAAAGCGTATTTGGCACTCAGCGAAACCGGCAGGCCGGAATAGGCGGCCTTCACCTCGGCACGGCGAACTTCGAAGCTCTGCTCGTCGAAGCGGCCGCTGAACGAACCCGAGAAGCCGCTCGGGCTGCTGAAGCCGATGAGGCCAACATAATCGGAGGTCTCGGTTTCCAACCCCGAATCGGCCCCCGCATTGACCAGATCCGGGGAATCGAACGAGTTGCGGCCGCCCAGCTGGTAGGATTGGCCGAAGATGGCGTTGGTGCCCCAGCCATTGTCGTAGGCGCCGGAGTAGCGGAACCCGACATTGGCGCGGGTGCCGCCTTCGACGCGGTCGTAGCCGGAGAACTTGTCGCGCTCGAACAGGGTCGTGGCGTCGAAGACGAAGCTCTGCGCATCCTCGTTGGGAACGGCGAGCCCGCCGACATATTGCTCGTTCGGGCGCACGAAGACCTGCGCCATCGGCTCGACGATGTGGCTGGAGCCGATCATCGAAAACAGCACCGGCCAGCGCATTTCAAGTCCTGCGGTCGCCATATAACGAGCGAAGGAGGACCGCATGTCGTCGGTGGTGTCTATTCGAGGATCGGCCGCCATCTTGTTGATCTCAACAAGGGAAGCCGACGAAGCGTTGAGGTAGTCGACGTCGCCCTGCAGGGCCAGAAGCGGCGTCAGCTGCAAACCGCCGTCGGTGGTGAAGGTACGCTTCCACTCGGCCTCGGTGGTGAGGCGGCCGGATTCACCCTCGATGCCACGCACACGCTGGACGCCCGATGCCGGCGTATTGGGGGTGAAGTAGGCCTCGTCGAGGTCGTCGCGGCGGATGACCCGCGCATTGACGTTGAATGACAGCTGGCCGCCGGCCACCGACATGTCGGGAATGTAGGCATAATCGAGCGAGGGCAGCACCCAGGGCTGCTTGTCGCTGCGCGCCGCAATGTTGCTGTCCAGCGTGTTTTCCTGAACCTGGAAGCGCATGGCGCGCACATCGAAATAGTTGCGGTCGTTGAGGCCGGTCAGGTAGACCGAGGATTGGTGCACGTAGTCGTTGTAGCCGTCGATCGTGTAGGTGCGCGAAAAATTCTTGTCGCTCTGCAGCAGGATGTCCCAGCCGAAATCCCAGCGCGGATTGATGGCGAACTGGCCTTTGGTGCCCATCATGCCGCGGAACTTGTTGGGGTCGCCCGGTTCACCCGAATTAACGTTGTGCCCGAAATCGTCGATGAATTCGTCCGGATTCTCCTGACGGATGCCGGCGATCTTCAGCGTGTACTGGCCATTGTTGAAGCGCTGGCGCCACTCGGCCTCGCCGAGGAAACCCTGCTTGGTATAGCCGCTGCCGGTGACGGTGAGGTCGTAGGTCGGCGACAAAGCGAAATAGTAGGGGACTTTGACGCCGACGCCCAGATCGGTGTTGTAGGCAATGCTGGGGATCAGGAAGCCGCTTTTGCGCTTGACCGTCGGATCGGCGATCTCGAATGCCGGCAGATAGGCCAGCGGGAAGCCGAAGAATTCGAAATTCGCGTTCTCGAAGCGAACCGTCTTCTTTTCGCCGTTCCAGATGATCTTTCTGGCTTTGACCCGCCAGGTCGGCGCCTTGTCCGGCTTGTCCTCGCAAGGCTCGCAGGCCGTATAGACGCCATTGTGGAACGTTGTCAGCACGCCGCCCATGCGCTCGGCGCTTTCGGCGGCGAAATAGGCCTTTTCGGGTGTTTCGACGCGCAGCGCATTGACGAACCCGTCGGCGAAATCGTCGGTAATATCGATGTGCTGCGAGTTGATCTTGGTGCCGTCGCTGTTGACGATCTCGACATTGCCGCTGGCGACGAGCCGCTTGGTGTTGCGATCATACACGACGCGCTGGGCGACGAGCTTGTTGCCGCCGTAGTCGATCTGGACGCCGCCGATGGCGGTGACCGTCTGGTTGTCGTTGTTATAGACGAGCGTGTCGGCCGCCAGCAGCATCTGGGTGCCGGAGGGAACCTTCGTTGCCATGTCGGTGACGTCCTGCGCCAGCGCTGGAGCCATGGGCACACCGCAAGCGAGCAGACATGCCAAGGCGCTCGCCGAATAAAGGCGCGCCAAACCGGCCTGCCTATGGCTGCGCAAAGCCGCTTCCCTCACTAGCCGTCTTCCTTGTATAGCAGGAATGTCACCCCAAAGAACATAGCCACGACAACCGGAACCCATGCAGCCACGGCTGTGGGCACGAATCCCGCCACGCCGAATGCCTTGACCAATACCGAAACGACATAAAGCAGAAAGCCGGCGAGGACGCCACCCAGAATCATCGTTGCCGACTGCCCCATCCTCGCAAATCGCATTGAAACTGTTGCCGCAATCAGCGTCATGGCCACAAGCAGAAACGGTAACGCCACGAGCGAATCGAACTGCATGGCGAAGGCATTTGCCTTGAGGCCGAAGGAGCGGGCAACCTCAATCTTGCCGGGAAGCTCGTAAAACGGAATGGTTTCGGGGCGCGCCAGCCGCTCCTGCACGAACTCCGGCTTGAGGTTGGTCGGCAACTGGTCGGTCGCTTCCGAGCGGATGTTGCCGTCCTTGAACACCTTGACGTCCTGCAATTCCCAATAACCGTCGCGCAGGAAAGCCCGCACCGCGTCCTTGCGCTCGACGATATTGCCTTGCGGATCGAGAACGAAGAACACAGCGTCGGCCATCTCCAGGCCCTGGTTGAGGATGGCGCGGGCGCCGATGATGGTGTCACCGGAACTGGTTTTCTGGCGGATCCACGGCGTGGCATCGGCCGCCACCGCGTTCGAATTGCCGGACCGCAGCTGGTTTTCCATCTGCTCCGACCAGGAAAAGCCGTGCGCCGCGATCGGATTGAGCACGCCGACCGACAGGGCGCCGAATAACAACGCACCGATGCAGCAGGGCAACAGGAACTGCCAGGCCGACACGCCGGCCGAACGCGCAATCACCAACTCGTATTTGCGGTTGAGCGAGACCAGCGTCGCCATCGCCGAAAACAGGCCGACAAACGGAACCGTCTGCAGCATGATCATCGGCATCCTCAGCGCCGAGATGGCGACCGCCGTACCGTAGGTGAAGCCCGGCAGGCCGGTGATGCGGCCGGACAGTTCGGTGAAGTCGATCAGGAACACCAGCGCCAGAAGGCCGATAAAGAACCAGATCGTGATCGACACGTAGCGAAAGAAAAAGTAGCGGCCCAAGGTCCAGCCCATCGTCAGGCTCCCTGGCCGGATGTGTAGCGCCGGCTCAGACGCAGCTTGAGCGCCGTCCAGCCATCGCTGACTCGGCCGGCGAAATTCGTCAGCCAGTCGGCCCAGCTGCCGGGCAGTTCCATGCTGCGCGAGGTGACGATGAACCAGATGGCGACCGCCGAGGCGACGATCGGCACGCCATAGACCATGTACGCATATTGCGGGACCTTGTCGGCTTTCCCGGCGGCAAAAAAGCCCAGCCAGCGCACGAACAGGGCAATGGCAATGGCTGTGATCAGCGGATGGATACGCGCCTCACGGTGCGAGCGCGCATCGCCTGCCACGGCCAGAGCGATCAGCGCGAACACCAGCGAATATGACCATTCGGAAAAGCGCTGGTCGAGCTCGGCCTTGTAGGCGCCGGGCCTGCGCTGGAAGATTTTGTCGTTGGGGTCCGGGTTGAGCAGGTACTGCGTCGTTCGGTCCTTGGGCAGGAGCAGGATGTCGTTCGCCGCCGACATGAAGGCGGACAGATCGAAGGCGTAGGAGGTGAAGCGGATGACCGACAGGTCGCCGGTCAGCGACTTGCGATGAATGACGCCGTCATTCATCATCAGCACCTTCTCGTCACCCTTTTCGACGATGCTGCCGCTCTTGGCATAATAGATCAGATTGGCGCCTTCCTCGCGCGAATCGGCGACGAAGATGCCGCCAAGCCGGTTGTCCGGCAGCCGATCGCCGACCTGCAGGAACAGCCCGTCGTCGATCTTGCGGAAGGTGCCTTCCTGGATGATCAGCGACAAGAGATCGGCGCGCGAGGATGCGATCAGCTGGCGGTTCTTCTGCCTAGCATAGGGTTCGATCCCATTGTCGACGGCGAAGGAAAAGACGCTGGCGGCCAGCGCGAGCAAAAGGATTGGTCGCGCGATCGTCCAGCGCGAGGCGCCGGCGGCGTTGATAACGGCCAGTTCCGAATCGGAGTTCATGACGCTGAGCGTCTGGGCAACCGCCACCACCAGGGCGAACGGCACCACGATCGGGATGATCGTGGGGATGATGAGGGCCGCGACCTCGAAGAACGTCAGCGCCGATTGGCCGTTGTCGGTGACGAGGTCGATGCGGGCGAGCACCTGCGTCGTCCAGACAATGGCCAGCGTCCAGATCAGCGCAGCGAGAAACACCGCCAGCGCGCGACGCATGATGTAGCGTTCAACGACCTTCATGTAAGGCTTTTCTCGATTTGCCGAACGGCATCATGCCCGCAGACAAGGTAGTAGTCCGGCTGCGCCTGTACAACTGGGTCTGCAAAGCCTTTCCATCTCAGCGGATCGATCCGATTTCCGTCCCCCATCGCCCGTCCCGCGGGCCGGAGTGTCGGCGGCAATGGATAAGAAAGCGAGAACATCGATGGTTAACAACAGGTTGCGGCAGGAAAGCGGGGCCGTGCCGCGACGAATCGTCATCGATTCCACAGCGCATATGGGCCTCGATTCCGGCAAAGTCTTGCCAAATGAAGGAAAACGACCAAATGTCGCGCATCTTCCCTGAAAACCATCTTCCCTGAAAATCCGAGCCGTTTCCGAAAGCAGGACCTGATGACTTTGAGACCGTTGATCGCCTTCGCCAAATTTGCCGCGCCCAAAAAGGGCAGCGTCTTCGTGCTGGCGGCCGACGATGGCGGTCTTGGCGAGCCGGCAAAGGCTTGCGATCCGGAGGGAACGCTGGCGCGGGCGTTTCCGGTGGCGGATTTTTCCGGAAAATTCGCCAGTGTGGTCGAAGTGCTGGCGCCGCAGGGAACATCGCTCGACCGGCTGTTGGGGGTCGGCACCGGCAAACTCTCCAGCCTCGATGACTTTGCCTGGCTGAAGCTTGGCGGCACCATTGCCGCATCCCTGCGCAAGGCGACCGAAGTGGCCGTCATTCTCGATGTACCGGGCGCAAAAATTGGCGGCAGGCAAGCGGCGAACCTTGCCGCCGGCATCATCCTGCGCAGCTACTCCTTCGACAAATACAAAACCAGGAAGGACAAGGAAGACGCCGAGCCGAAGAAGCCGATCAAGGTGACCATCCACACTGCGGATCCGGCCGCCGCGAAAAAGGCGTTCACCGACGAAGTGGCGGTCATCGACGGCGTGCTCCTGGCGCGCGACCTGGTCAACGAACCCGCCAATGCGCTCGGCCCGGTCGAATTCGCCGCCCGCGCCAAGGAACTGGAAGCGCTCGGCGTCGAGGTAGAGATCCTCACCGAGAAGGAAATGAAGAAGCTCGGCATGGGCTCGCTGCTCGGTGTCGCGCAGGGCTCGCCGCGCGGCGCCCGCATGGCCGTCATGCAATGGAAGGGCGGCAAGGCCAAGGACGCACCGGTCGCCTTCGTCGGCAAGGGCGTTACCTTCGACACTGGCGGCAATTCGATGAAGCCGGCTTCCGGCATGGAAGACATGAAGGGCGACATGGGCGGTGCCGCGGCCGTCGTCGGGCTCATCCAGGCGCTCGCCGCGCGCAAGGCCAAAGCCAATGTTGTCGGCGTCATCGGGCTGGCGGAAAATGCCGTCGACGGCCACGCCCAGCGCCCAGGCGACATCGTCACCTCGATGTCGGGCCAGACTATCGAAGTGCTCAACACCGATGCCGAAGGCCGCCTCGTGCTGGCCGATGCGCTGTGGTATTGCAACGACCGCTTCCAGCCGAAATTCATGGTCAATCTGGCGACGCTGACAGGCGCCGTCATGGTCGCGCTCGGCCAGCACTATGCCGGCCTGTTCTCCAACAATGACGAACTGTCGGACAGGTTGACGGCGGCCGGCCAGGCGACGCAGGAGCGGCTGTGGCGCATGCCGCTTGGGCCCGAATACGACAAGCTGATCGATTCCAAGAATGCCGACATGAAAAACATCGGCGGCCGTTATGGCGGCGCCATCATCGCCGCGCAGTTCCTGCAGCGCTTCGTCAAGGAAACGCCGTGGGCGCATCTCGACATCGCCGGCACCGCGATGGGCTCGCCGCCGAGCGAGATCAACCAGTCCTGGGGCTCGGGTTTCGGTGTCAGGCTGCTCGATCGCCTGGTGCGCGACAATTACGAGGGATAAAGCCTTTCCTGCCATGGCCGATGTCCTGTTTTATCATCTGACCGAATCGACGCTTGAGGATGCGCTGCCGAGCTTGCTCGAGCGCAGTGTCGATCGCGGATGGCGCGCCGTGGTGCAGACCGGCACCGAAGAGCGGCGCGACGCGCTCGACCAGCATTTGTGGACGTTCAGGGACGATTCGTTCCTGGCCCATGCGACCGATCGCGAAGCCTATCCCGCCGAGCAGCCGATCCTCCTGACCACGAGCGAGGCCAATCCCAACCAGGCGCAGATACGCTTCCTCGTCGATGCCGCAGCGCCCGCGGATCTCGCCGGCTACGAACGCGCCGTGTTCCTGTTCGACGGCCATGATGCAGCCCAGGTCGAAGGCGCCCGGACGCATTGGAAAGTGCTGAAAGAGGCCGGCCACGCCGTGACCTACTGGCAGCAGACGCCCGACCGGCGCTGGGAGCGCAAGGCGTAGGGAGGTCAGCTGTCGCTGATTGTAACCTTGTTTATTTTAGTGCCCTGCGGAAGATCCTTCACCTGCCGGTGAATCTGGCCTGCGATATGAACCTTCACCACGAAAAACGTGGTTTCCATCTCGCGGACGTTCATTTCGCCACCGAGCACTGGCGGCTTTTTAAAATCATAGCATTGGCCAGCTGCGGGAATTAGTCCGTTCTTTTGGGCGGCAATGACAAGACCCGCCAACAGCAGTTCATCGCGGCGCGTTTCGTTCTGTAGGATGGCCTGAAATTCCGCCCAGTTTCTGGCGACTCTGCCCAATTGTCCGTCAAGCATGTCGAGATGGTGAATTGACCCATCGCGGGCACGGAAAAATATGTCACCGAAGGTCGAAACCACGGCAGGTTCCAACCCATCCAGCCCGATCCATTTCCAGCCGTCCAGAGCCTCCGCAACATCCTCGGCGGATGGTTCGATAAACAGGAATTGAAGTTCACCCGGCCATTCGGCCCTGACCAAGCCTTTTGTGTTGGCTTCAATTGTTTCGCCGCTCTTTCTTCGGCTCAGTTTTGGATCCGCCGAAAATCGACGAAACAAAGCGGGAAAAAGAACTGGCCATAGCTGCCTCCGTGCCGAGCCTATACTTGCACGAGACTCCGGTCAAAATTCAATATGTGTTTCCATATTTCCCGCGCATTCGTCTTGTTCCGATGATGGCCATAACGCTGGATCCGTCTTATGGATTAGGCAGATGCAGGCTCATTTGGCGGGCTGAGAATGCGGGTCAAGATCATCGGAACCGGTCGGGCCGTGCCGGCCCAATGCGTGACGTCGCGTTCTCTCGACGCACGGCTGGGGCTTGGCGATGGCCATCTCGAAGCTGCAACCGGCGTCATCGAACGCTATGTCTGCGAGGCCGAATCGCAAGTCGATCTCGCCTGTGCGGCGGCGCGGCTGGCGCTCACCGATGCCAAGATCGAGGCCGGCAGCATCGATCTGGTCATCGGCGGTTGCGGCGTGCCTTACCAGCCGCTGCCGGCAACTGCACCGCTGGTCATGCAGCGCCTGGGCCTGGCGGATGGATTGGCCGCCGCCTTCGACGTCAACAGCACCTGCCTCGGCTTCCTCACCGCCTTCGAGACCGCATCGCGCCTGATCGAGGCCGGGCAATGCCGCACCGCGCTGGTGTTTTCCTCAGAGATCGCATCGCGCGCGCTGCCGTGGCAGGACCGACCGGACATCGCGGCCCTGTTCGGCGATGGCGCCGCTGCCGCGGTCGTGCAACAGGTGGCAACCGGCGAGGGCAGGGTGGCGGCCAATCTGATGCGCACCTATCCCTCGGCCTACGAGGCCTGCAGCATCGGCTCCGGCGGCACGCGTTTCGACTTTCATCGCCAGCCCGAGGAATTCGCCCGCCACAGCCTGTTCCACATGGACGGCAAGGAGCTGTTCCGCGTCACCTCGCGCCATTTCAGCGGTTTCGTTGTCGAATTGCTCGACCGCGCCGGCTGGCGGCGCGACGATGTCGATGTCGTCGTGCCACATCAGGCAAGTCCGTTTGCGCTCGCCCATATGGCGCGCCAGACCGGTTTTTCACCGGAGAAACTCGTCAATATCGCGGCCAATTTTGGCAACCAGATCGCGGCGTCCATTCCGTTCGCGCTCGATGTCGCGCGCTGTGAGCGACGCATTGCGCCAGGCGCCAAAGTGCTGTTCCTCGGCACCTCGGCCGGCGTATCGCTCGGCGGCATGGCGCTGGAAGCCTGACCGTGGGGCGCGTGCTCGTCACCGGCGCCAGCGGCTTCCTCGGGGCACAGGTCATGGCGCGGCTGGCGGCATTGGGCACACCGGCGCTCGGCACCGGCCGCGACACCGGACGTTGCGCTGCGCTCGAAGCCGTCGGCCATCGGGTCGTTCGGCTCGATCTGTCCCAACCATTCGACGCTGCTGCCGAACGCGCTCTCGGAACCGTCGATGCGATCGTCCATTGCGCGGCCCTTTCGGCGCCCTTCGGCCGGCTGGCGGATTTCGAGACGGCCAATGTCACGGCAACGCGCAACCTCGCCGATTTCGCCCGCCGGAGAGGCGTGCGCCGCTTCGTCCATATCTCCAGCCCGACGGTTTGTTTCGCCTATCGCGACCAGCTCGGCGTCAGCGAAGATGCTGCTTTGCCCCCTCCGGTCAACCACTATGCCCGCACCAAGCGGCAGGGCGAGGAGATCGTGCTGGCGGTGCCCGAAATCGGTCCGGCGGTGCTGCGTCCGCGCGGCATCTATGGCGTCGGCGACCGCACATTGCTGCCGCGCCTGCTGCAGGTGGCGCGGCAGCGCCCGCTGCCGCTGTTTCGCGATGGTCGGGCGCGCATCGATCTCACTTACATCGAGGACGTCGTCGACGCGGTGCTTGCCGCACTGTCTGCCGGTAGTGCCGCCGAGGGTCAGATTTTCAACATCTCCGGCGGCGAGGTGGTGCCGGTGCGCCGCATTGCCGAGGCGGCCTGCGCCCGCGCGGGCGTGCGGGCGCGCTGGCGCAAAATGCCGCTTTTGCCCGCAATGCTGGCAGCCGGGCTGGCGGAGACGGTGGCTGAGCTTCTGCCCGGCCGGCCTGAACCGCCGGTGACGCGCTACGGTCTCGGCTTGTTCGCCTATGCGCAGAGCCTGGACATTGCCAAGGCCGGCCGCATCCTCGGTTGGGTGCCGAAAGTGTCGTTCGAGGAAGGGCTCGACCGCACATTCGGCAAGGCGACGGAGGGGGCTGCGTGAAGATCGTCTTCGCCAACAGTGCCTGGGTCAATGCGGCCGAGCGCCTGATCCTGCGAGGCGGGAGCTGGACGAGCGTGCGGCTCAGGGTCCGCTATGGGTTGATCCTGCATCCGCAGGTCGGCCCCGTGCTTATCGATACCGGTTACACACCGCACGTAACTCATGCACGCGGGCGCGGCACCGCGCTGCGTCTCTACAGTGCGATCCTTGGGCCCGAACTCAACGAGGCCGAGCAGCCGCTGTCGGTTCTGGCGCGCTTCGGCCTGTCGCTGGAAGATGTGCGCACGGTCATCGTCACCCACTTCCATGCCGACCACATGTCGGGCCTGTCGCTGTTCCCCCACGCCCACTTCATCGCCAATGACGCCGCCTGGGCGAGGATCAGGGCCAAGACAGCTCGGCAGAATCTGCGCCATGGCGTGTTCAAGGAACTGTTTCCCCCTGATTTTGAGACCCGGCTCGACCGGCTGTCGTCGAAGCGGCGAATCGAGCCGCGCGGCGGCGTGCCCGGTGGCGCCGATCTGTTCGGCGACGGCAGCGTCGTCGCCGTCGATCTTCCCGGCCATGCCGATGGCCAGTTCGGCCTGCTGTTCCCCGATCTGGAGCGGCCGCTGCTCTACGCCGTCGATGCGCAATGGTTGATCAGGGCTCTGGTCGAAAACCGGACGCCCGGTCTTCCGGCTACCCTGCTGGCCGAAGATGCCGCCGCGCTCGAGCCAACCAGCGCGATGGTGCGCCGGTTTCTGGCAACCGGCGGCGAGGTCGTGCTTTGCCATGACCCAGCGGTGACGTCCTACGATCTGGGCGGAGAAAACCCATGAACGGGCCGGCCGAGGCGATCGGCTCATTCGCCTTGACGCAATGGGCTTCGCGCAAGGGCCGCGAGAGTTTCGAGCGCTGGCAGGCGCATGCCTTGCGCCGCTTTCTCGATCGCGACCTGCCGCGTGCGCCGTTCTACGGCAAGGCGCCGCTCCATCTCGGCGACCTGCCGGTGACCGACAAGGCGACGCTGATGGCCAATTTCGAGCGCTTCAACATCCACGGCATCTCGGCCGCCGAAGCCTGGAAGGCTCAAGGTGGCGATGGCCGCATCGGCGATCAGACTGTCGGCGCCAGCACCGGCACGTCGGGCAATCGCGGCCTGTTCGTCATTTCGGAAGCGGAAAAATACCGCTGGCTGGGCACGATCCTGGCCAAGGCGGCCGCCGATCTTCTGTTGCGCGGCATGCGCGTCGCCGTCGTCCTGCCGCAAAACACCGGGCTTTACGATAGTGCCCGCAAATCGCGCTTGGTCAAGCTCGCCTTCTTCGACCTGACGCGCGGCCCGGAGAATTGGCGCGCGGCGCTCGAGGATTTTGCGCCGACGGTGATCATCGCGCCGCCGAAAATGCTGCGATATTTTGCGGCCGAAACTTTTCGGCTGAAACCGCAGCGTGTGTTTTCAGCTGCCGAAACGCTCGATCCCATTGACCGGCCAGTTATCGAAAAATTCTTCGGCCGCCCGCTCGATCAGATCTACATGGCGACGGAAGGGCTGTTCGCCGTCACGTGCCGAAAGGGCGGGCTGCATCTGGCCGAGGATTCGGTGTACTTCGAGTTCCAACCGGCCGGCGACGGCCTGGTCATGCCACTCGTCACCGCCTTTCGCCGCCAAACCCAGATCATGGCGCGCTACCGGATGAATGATCTGTTGCGGCTTTCGCAAACACCATGCCGCTGCGGTTCGCCGCTGCGCAGCGTGGATGAGATCGTCGGCCGCATGGACGATGCCTTCCGGCTCGCCTCGCCGCACGGGAAGATTCTTGTGACGCCCGACATATTGCGCAATGCTGTGTTGAAGGCCGACCGGCGCATCGACGATTTCCGCCTGGTCCAGACCGCGCCTGACGCGATCGAACTCAGTCTCGAGCCCAAGCTTGCCGACGAAGCCGCTGCTGCCGCGCATCAGGCGGTGCGCACGCTGCTGGCGGCCCGCCAGGCGACAGCAACGGTCAGTCTGGTGCGCAAGGACCTGCCGCTGGAGACAGCCCGCAAGCTGCGCCGCGTCGAATGCCGGGTGCCGCTGTGAACGGGCCTGCCGCATTGCCACTCGGTCAACTGGACCAGGTTGAGAACAACCCGCGCGAGGTCGAAGCCTTCGTGCGGCTTTTCAACGAAGTGCCGGTGCGCGACCTCGTCCGCAATTTGACTGTGAAGGTCGAGGCTTTCGAGATCGCCGGCCGTTCCTTCCCGCTGACGCTGAACGACGCTGAGGGAGCGCCCAACTGCTATATCTGCTGCCCGTCCAGCGCCTATATCGACTACGCCATCGACGAGACCCGCAATTTCGTCTCATCGCCCTTGTTGCAAAAGGCAATCCGGGTGCTGATCGGCCTGTGCGCACCGCTGGTACGGGCCAGCGGCCTCGACCATCAGGTGCAGGTCAACAACTGGCTCTATTCGACCAATCCCGTGCCGCAGCTCGACCGCAAGGCGATCTCGGCGATCCGCGACGATCTCACGACGCGTTTTCCCGATCGCTCCATTGTCATCCGCTCGCTGAACGAGACCGCCGATCCCTGGACCATCGCGGCGCTGAAGCAGGAAGGGTTTCGCCTGCTGGCAGCGCGGCAGGTCTACATTTTTGCCGGCCGCGGTTCCGCCATGTCCAATGATATGAAGCGCGACCGCAAGCGGCTGCGCACGACGCCTTTCGAGACGGTCGGCAATGCCGATTTCATCGAGGCCGACTATGCCCGCTGCGAGGCGCTCTACCGGATGCTCTATCTCGACAAATACACGCCGCTGAACCCACACTATACCGCCCGCTATATCGGCGAGATGCACCGTCGCGGCGTCCTCAAGCTGGCGGGTCTGCGCCGTCCCGGCGGGGAACTGGTCGCAGTCACCGCGCTGTCGAAGAACGGCAGGACATTGACGCAGCCCATCGTCGGCTATGACACCGGCCTGCCTGTGAGCGAAGGTCTCTACCGCATGATGATGGCGCTGGCGCAGGACCATGCCATGGCGCACGGCCTGTTCTTCAATATGAGCGCCGGTGCCGCCGCCTTCAAACGCTTGCGCGGCGCGGTGGCGACAGTCGAATACAACGCCGTCTATGTCGGCCATCTGCCGCGCCACCAACGCGTGGCGGTGCGGATCATGGAAACCGTTCTGGCGCGGATAGGCATTCCCCTGCTCAGGAGATTCGAACTTTGAGCGAAACCCGGCAACAGGACAAAGACTATTGGCAGGCGGTGATGCGGTCCGCCGACATCAAAGCCAGGCCGAAGCGCATCCTGTTCGACGGCGCGCCGCTGGTTCTGTTCCGCTCGGCGCAGGGAATAGCAGCGCTGTTCGACCGCTGCGCCCACCGGCTGGTCGAACTGTCGACCGGCAAGGTCGTCGGCGGTGAGATCGAATGCCCCTATCATGGCTGGCGCTACAATGGCGGGGGACGCTGCACCGCCATTCCCGGCCATGTCGGAGATATCCCGCACTACCGTGTCCGCCGCTACAGCGCCATCGAGCGCGACGGCGTCGTCTTCGTGTCGTCGGGCACACCCGAGGCCGAGCCCTATCTCCACTGCATGCAAGGCCAGGATGTCGTCGTGAAGCGTGTGCGCAGTTCGGCGCAATCGAGCGTGCTCGACGCGGCCGAGAACATTCTCGACGCCACCCACACCCACTTCACCCACAAAGGTGTGCTGCGCGGTCTCACCGCAAAGCGCCATCTCGTGCGCGTCGAGGTGACCGGCGGCGAGGGCTGGGTCGAAAGCTGCTACACCGGCGAGGATCGCCAGCAAGGGCTGGTCAGTCGGCTTCTGGAAGGCGAGCGCGCCAGAACCATCGGCCGCTACCGTCATCCCGGCATCGTCGAACTGGAATATTGGGGCAAGGGCGGTCTGGCGCTGGCGACGACCTTCCATTTGCGTCAGGCCGACGAACGGACCGTCGAAGGCGTCGGCTGGCTCATCGGCCCGCGCCAGGGCCTGTTCGGCGAACTCAAGGCGCTTGCCTTCCGGCCGCTTTTTGCCTTCGCCCTGCAGCAGGATCGGCGCGTGCTGAAATCGGCAAGCGACAATGCCCGCATCCCGCCGCAAGTGCTGCCGGCGATCGGCCCGCTGGATTTCCTGCGCCGCGACATATCGGCAATCATGGCCGGCAAGATGCCGCCGGCCGCAGCGGAGCCAAGGATGTATCAGATCGAACTGTAGGAAACTGCGAGATCTCTTCTACGTCTGGTCCGGTCCATTCCACTCGATGTCGCGCGTCGAGGCGGCCTGCAGGCTGATGCGCTGGCGCAGTGCCGTGCCGGCGATCTCGGCTAGTGCGCGCCATTGCGCTTTTTCGGGCATGGTGTCGCCCGGCCAGTCGAGCAATTCGTCGGCCTCGCGCATGGTTTGGCGGAAGCGGCCAAGACCACCCGATCGCAGCGCCGCCGGCAATCCATAGATCCACATCGCCAGCCGCACCGTTTGCGGCGCCGTCACATCGGGTTTCACCTCGGCGCCGTCGTCCAGCACGGCATCCGCAAATCGCTGCGGATCGCGAAAGAAATGCAAGCCGCTCACGGCGCGGGGATTGCACTCCAGCGGCAGTACCGTTCCGTCCTTCTCGCGCATCAGGTCGAAGGAGATCTGGCCGGTCCAACTGGTGCCGGCGACGAAGGTTTCGACAAAGCGACGGGCAGCCGCATCCTCGACCGGCTCGAAACAGATGCCGGCACCCTTGCCGGCGCGGTAGAGCGAACGATAGGGCGCCAGCGCCTTGAGCTTGCCGTCCAGCGCCACCGCATAGGCACTGATCTCGTCGCCGGCGATGAAGCGCTGCGCCACCCACGGGGCGGCAGGTGAGGGGCGGACGGCGTCGAGTTCGCCTGGCGATGGTCGCAGCAGCACGTGTCTGGCGAAGCGCGACCATACCGGTTTGAACACCAACTCGCGCGAACGCTCGCCCACACCCGCCAGATCGGCGTCGCTCTGCAGCAGCGTTGTCTCCGGCGCGTCGAGGCCAAGGCTTTGCGCCAGCCGGATGAACGCATGCTTGTCGTGAACACGGGAAAGCATCGCCATATCGGGCGCGAACAGGCGGGCCGGCATGGCGCGGTCGCGCCAGAGCTGGCCGAGATAAAACACTTCCTCGCAAGTCGGGATAACGAGTTCGATGCCTTCGGCGCGGACAAGCGCTTCCACGGCCCTGCTATAGTCGTCGACAGCAAAGCGTGGCGCCGGCAGGCGATGGTAGGCGGCGCATGCCGTGCTCGCCGCGGCGATCGGCCGGGCAGGGGTGTCGGCCAGGATCACCCGCCGTCCGGCACCGTGCAACAGCCGCGCCAGATGCAACGCCACCGGCGCTCGGGCGCCCGTGACCAGCACTGTGCTACCTGCCATCGAAGATCTGCATCAAGCCCGCCCGTCCATCGCGACTCTCCCAGTCAGGCTTGCGCGAAATCGGCGGTGTTGACAACGTCCCGATGCAATTGGCGCGATGTGGAGCACGCCGCCATCGAAGCCGCCGACATGGCACGTCGATGACGCATCATGCCGGCTGTGTGCTGGCCAAATCGGCGCTACTCGCCGCCCATCTCTTTCTTGAACGTGTCGAAATCGACCTGCATGCCGTTGAAGATGGTGCTCCAGTGGCGGGTCAGCGCCGCCATTGCCACCGCCTCCTGGATCTCCTCGTCGGTCGCGCCGGCACGCTTGGCGTCCCGGGTGTCCGACCAGACGCAGTAATTGCACGGGATCTGCGCCGCCACCGCCAGCGAGATCAGCGACTTGACCTTCGGCGGCAGCGCCGTCTTGTCGCTGAGCTCGATTGCCTTGACCTCTGCCCATGCGCCGGGCAGACCAGCCTTCGGGAATTGCTTCACGAAGCTGGGCACGCCGCCCATGGTCGACTGGATGTCCTTGATGGTCGCATCATAGTCGTCAGCGCGCGTAGTGGGCGTGGCGGCCAGCGATAGCAGGCAGGCGGCGGCGGTGAGTATGGACACGCGACGGATAAAGAATTGCACGGATTTGCCAATGTGATGGGTAGACACGTTTTTCTCCTCTGGTCTTTGTTAGCCTTACGATGTAAGGTTATATGGAACGTGAACCTTACAGTGTAAGTTGTCAAGCGACGCCATGGACTCACAAATCAAAAAAAAGCGAGCACGCGGCCGGCTGTCCCGTGAAATGATCGAGGATGCCGCCTTCGAGGTGATTGAGCGGGAAGGGCTTGCCGGTTTTTCGATGCGCAAGCTCGCTGCCGCGCTCGGCTGCGAGGCGATGAGCATCTATCATCACTTCCCCTCGCTGGCGCATCTGCACGAAGCGCTGGTCGACCGGCTGGTCGGTGCGCTCGAAATCCCTGACGCCGACCTGCCGTGGCGGCAAAGGATGCGCATGGCCATGCAAGATTTCCGCCGCGTCGGCCGCGAGCATCCGGCGTTTGCGCCGTTCCTCGTTACCTACCGGATGAATTCGCCAACCTGCCTTGCCTGGCTAAACAGCGTTATGGGTCTGTTCGAAGCCGGCGGCTTCGGCACCGAGTTGGGGGCGCGGTTGTTCCGCACTGCCGGATACTACCTTATGGGCGCCATCCTCGACGAGACATCAGGCTATGCCAGGGGTCCGTCGGCGGTCAGCACGGTCAGCGACGAGCAACTGGCGCGCGATTTTCCCAAAGTCATGGCCGCCGGACGCTATTTCGGCACCGCCGAATTCGACGCGACATTCGAGCTCGGCCTCGACATGCTGCTGGATGAGATGGAACGCCTGCGCGACAGCGCCAACACAAGGTAGTTGTAGGCAAGCGCGTCCGAAAAGGCGCCGGCCAATCCAGATTTCGCGAGCCGTTACATCAGGGACGCCGTTGCCAGACGGCTGCTAACGACGTTCGGCTTCTGGTCGCCGACATACTCGACGTGCGTGTCCACCAGACGGTCGCTGTGGATCCCGGCCGCGGTCAAGATATCCTCGATCGCCTTCGCGCGCTGCTTGGCCAGTTCCTTGTTCGTCTTTGCGGCGTTGGCGCCGGTGAATTCCGTGGCCGCAAAAGCCGTCAGTTCGACATTGCAACGTGAGTCTCGGATGCTGGCGGCGAACTTCTCAAGGTCAGCCTTGACCTGCTGTGAAATCACGTAGGACTGGCTGTAGAAAAACAGGTCGACCTGCACAGGGCTGCGCTTCTCATATTGCCGGCACGATATTCCTTGCTTTGGCAGCGTGTACAGTATCGCGCTCCGCGCCGTATTGGTATCGGCGGCGCCGTCGTCAACCCAATGCGAAAGCGCCAGCATCATTTCGGGCTTGACGCCTTGCGCCTTGAGAAAATCGCCGGTTGCATCGAGCCTGCGACCAGCGATGTCGTAGGCTTTGTTGTAGTTGCCTTCCTTGCTCGCCGTCGCGTAGAGCCGGTAACCGCAATCATGGCCAGCATCCTTGATGAAGGCCGCCAGGGCCTTCACGGATTCCTCGGATATCGTGCCGACGCCCTTCTTGAACAGGACGCGGTACGAGTTCCACTGGACGCATTTCGGTCCCACGTCGCGTTCCTGGGCGGTCGCGGTGAAAAATGCTGCGCTGCAGACAAGGACAATAAGGGCCAGTACAAGACTGAATGACTTCTTCATCTTCTTGGCACCTCCTGGACTCGCTCAGTTTAGTATCGCATTCAGTGCTTCGACAAGGTGACGTTCTCGCGACCGCCTGCCTGTCAGTCCCACAGCAACAACAACTTGCGCCAGAAAGCATTGGACGGCATCGGCTTTGACCCGCGTGGCAACCGGATTGCCAGATAGATCGTCAGCCACTTGCGATCGATCTCCCGGATCGAAACTTTCAGGTCATGCAGTTCGAAAGGTCTCGAAACGCGCGTCCATCCCGAGAATGACAAGGCGCCGACAGGAGCATCGTGGTTCCACACAAGTTTTTCTTCCTGCCTGCCCAGCGCCATGGCGAACTCGAACGGGGATGCGTCATCGTGAGCGATCTCCACCGTGGCGATGACACTTCTGGCAAAGGCCGGGAAGGCCGAATTGAGGGCGGCAACAACCGGGCCATGTGTATTCGGCCGCAGGAATATGCCGCCATTGTCAGCGGCGATGAGCAGCGTCGGCAGCTCGGACGGATAGTTGGTCACAAGCGTCGCACGCTTCAGTTCATCATTGGTCATTCGACGCGTGCGTTGGCGCTGTTGCGGTGCGTTGAGGCGCGGACGCCTCGCATCGGTCGAAACGACATGGCGTATCTGGACGCTCGAAAAGCCGCCGAGGACGCGCGCGTCCGAGCGGCTGCCGCCGCATTTGACTGCAAACAACAAATCGCGTCGGCCGGTTGATGGCGAACTGACGGTCGTTGTTATCTCACGCGCCTCGTGCCGTCGGCTTACATCAGCCCAACCGCTCCCGCTCCCTTCCTCAAGCAGCTGCGCGAGGTCGCTTGTGGTCTGGTTTTCTGCGTCCACGATCGCGAGCTGAAACTGCGCAGAGCCCGTCACCTCCTCGTCGAGGTAAACCCAACAACTCGCACCTATGGCGCCCGGCGGGCAGACGCCTTTCAGCAACGCCATGGTGACATTGCTGCCCTTGGCTTCGAGGAACAACTGGTCCGGCGATTGTTCGACATAGCTCAGCAGGTCCGGATCGGCATCCGGATACGAACTGACATGAGCCAGGCGCATGGGCTCGGCGGAAAGATATTGCTCGCGGTAAAGGGAGGAATGCAGCTCCGGCACGGTCTCTTCGGTCGCCGCGTTGAGTATTTCGACCACACCCAGGGCGAAGTCGGTTCGCCCGGCATGGGCGAGAAGCGAAATTGCGGTATCAGCCCGGCCTTCGCGTGCCGCGATCTCGGCCAGCAACTGCATTGCGTCCGGGGTATTGGCGGGACCCGTACTCAACCTGAGATACCGCTCGTCGTTGACGCGCAGTTCCAAATTCCAGAGGTTGAGCTCCTTCTCATGATTGTCGGTGTTCGAGCTGATACCGAGCTGCACGAACATGTCCGTTTTCGCGAATCTATGCTTTCGAAAGACAGCGATGATCGGCTTGCGGTTCCTCAGCCACTCGGCATTGCGATTCATCCCCGTCGGTGCCGACCGGTACCAATAGAGCGGCTCCGGGACGGGGACGATCTCCAGACCTGCCAGGTCTGCGCGAAGGAAAAACTCCCAATCGCTTGCGGAAAACCCCCGCTCTTCGTTCAGGTAACCTATCTTGTCGAACACCTCACGCCGGAACATCGCATTGGCATCGCCATACGGATTGTTGAGCAAGGCGATGTCCGTAGGTCCGCCGACCGGAAAGTAAAGCATGTAGCCGCTCTTGGTGTCCGGCGGCACGAAGGGCTCGTTGAGCCACTTGGCGAAGGTTGTGCAGATGTCGGCGCCGGAGTTTTGCATGCCGGCGACGAACGTACTGACGGCGTTTGGGAACAACACGTTGTCATCGTCCAGGAACAGGATCAGCGAACCCTTGGCGGCGCGGATTCCCGTGTTGCGCGCCTTGCCGAGAAAGCCGTTCTTCTGCCGGATGATCCGCCAGCCTCGCTGCTCGAACTCCGGTTCGAGCTCCGCCAACAGATTAATTGCATCGGGATCGGTGCTGCCGTCATCGACGACGATCAATTCGATGTTGGGATAGTCCTGGCGTCGAACCGAGGCAATCGCCTGCGGCAACAGGCGCGCCCGGTTGTAGTGCGCAGTTATGATCGAAACGAGCGGTGGCCGGCTCCGGCTGCGGCTGGAGACCTTAGCGGGATCACGGGCGAATTTTGCGTGCAGCCTGCTCCAGGCTTTCTCGCGCGCTTCCCGTTTTTGCAGGGGCTTTGCCGGACCGAACGATCGGGTTTCCAACGCAGACGCAATCTTGGCCGCGATTGCGGAAGCTGACGCCGCCATCAGGACGGCATCAGCCGACTTCGGATGGAGCACGTCACGAATGCTGCCGACATCCGTGGCGACGAACGGAATCTCTTCGTCGAGGCACGTCATCACTTCCAGCGGGAGCTGGGCCGCAGAGGGAGTCATCGCCACCAGAGCATGACTCTGCCGCAGGTATCTGTAGATATCAGGCTCATCTCGAATGGGCAGGAGCTTCAATTTGAACGGCCATTGCCGTGCACGCCGGACGATCATGCCGCCCGAATGCTCGCCCAGGACATGGCCAAACGCGCCGACAACCGTCACTGTCAGATCGGTGACGCCGCTGTCGGCCAGACGATCCAGTGCATCGCAGAGCAGCGTCAGGCCATCACGCGCCTCTGTGCCTGCGAAATGAACCACTTCGGCGGCGGGCCGCTCTCGCGGGCTGTAGTGGTCGACAGCGAAGTTCGAACGCCACTCCTCCGGCTCAAGGGGCGCAGCAATGTGACGGCTGGTGGGCAGCTTCCATGCCGCCTTGGCCATCCAGTCGAGCAGCGACTGGCCAGCGATGACAAGGTGGTCGCACGTCTCGGCCGACCTCTTTTCCATGTGCGCGACGGTCATCTGCTCCTTTCGTTCGACCGCCCGGGAATTGGCTTCCAGCTTCCACATAAGCGGCTCATGCGCGAGCACGACGATCGCAGGAGGGTCGGGAAAGACCCCTGTGCGCTTCGCAAGGGCAGAGAAATGAGCCAGTCCGCCTTCAAGCGCAAAATAGACGACGTCGAACGCATTCTGCTTGAGGTAGTGGTAGACGGCCAATGAGTTCTTGTCGCTGGATTCCATGCCGCGCAGCAACTCGGGCGACTGCGGCAACAATTCGAGCCGCACCAGGAAGTTCTCGAAGCACCATTTGCCCAGCCTGGCGATTTCCTGATCATCGGGCTGGCTGCCGAGCGGGCTCGGCGCCCAAAGCAGGGTCACGGTGTCACCGGTTCCCGCCAGATGCTGCGCCAGCGCGTAGGTCGCCGACCCGTGATCGCCGGTCACCGTCGAGCCGAACTCAACCTCCGAGACGACACACACATTGCGAGGCTTCTGGCTTGCCTGTCGCTTGCCCCTAGGCACAGCGCCTGCCTTGGAACCAACGCTCAATGAGTCCCCCTTGTCAGTCCGCTTCGTTCGAAACAGTCTTGCCAACAGTTGGATAATACTTTGATAATCGTCTCGCGGGCACCTGCCTTTCGCGCAACTGGTTTGATGACGTTCGGATGGTTGAACCTCGATCCCCAAAACATCTCGCGCGACTGGACGACCGGCCGATCGACGTGAGCGATGGCGAGATCTTGTGCTTTGTCGGGCTGCGCAACGAAGCGAAGCTGCTACCGCAACTTCTCGACCATTACCGCGGCCTTGGCGTCGATCGGTTTTTCTTCCTGGACAATGGTTCCACGGACGGGACGCGCGAACTGATCCTGGAGCAGCCGGACAGCCACTGCTTCCACACGGAAGGATCGCATTTCGCTGAAAACATCGATCCGCCGCGATGGATCAACACGCTCATGAATGTGTTCGGCACCGGCCATTGGTGCCTTTCGATCGACGCTGACGAGCTTCTCGTCTATCCCGATTTTGAACGGGTCAACCTGGGGCAGCTTTGCAGCTATCTCGATTCGACCGGCGCGGACGCCGTGATAGGCTCGATGATCGACATGTATGCCGACGGCCCGTTGGCCGAATACAGCTACGATGGCACAATCCCGCTTGTTGAAGCTTCACCCTACTTCGACCCGGAGCCAGGGTGGCTGCGCGCCCGCGACGGTATGTATCCACCGGAGCAGATGTTCGGTGGCGTGAGGGAACGGGTCTTCTGGCACGGCCGGTTCAAGCAAACCTTTCCCCCGTGCTTGACAAAGGTGCCGATCGTGAAATGGGAGCGGGGCACGCATTATCACGTCGCACAGCACACAATCAGCAAGGTGCGGTTCAGCGAACTCCGCGTCGCATTGCTGCACTTCAAATTCGTCTGGGGCTTCCGCCAGAAATCGGCGTCGTCTCTGAGTGAAAATACGCAACTCAAGGAAAAGACGCTCGAGGAGCGCGCCGCCTACATGGAAGCCCTGGAGCGCGATCCAAAACTCGCGCTCCGTAACCAGAGGTCTGTCCGCTATCGCGGTGACGCCGCGCAACTCGTGGAGCTTGGTTGGATGAAAACCTCGGAGCGCTATGCCGGGTTCGTATCAACCCTGGCCACATCGCACCAGCGTAGTGACAAGGCCACCTGATGTGCCCGAACTGTTGAAGTGAAAAATCCGACCCGTGCTTATCCGCCGTAGCGGTGGCCACCGTCACCACCCTTCGGGTCCCCACCTTCTGGCCCAAACTGGCCCAAACTGTTGAGAGCAAGCGCCTTGCAGGCTGACGGAGCATCTGGGTAACGGTGCAGATAATCCTCAAGCGCCTCGATGGTGCCGATTTTGAGGGCCTGCTCGCAGGCAAGCTCGGCTTCCTGGACGCCAACGTCGATTTTCGCCTGTGCCGCGCCGGTGAAAGCGACACTCAACCCAAGCAGACTAAGTCCGCCCAAAAGCAACGAATGAACCTTGCGCATAACACACCCCACACACAAAACAACCCACTGAAAATATTAGCATCTGTTAACGTTTTGTCAACCATTCTGGCAAGGTTCGGCCAACATGGTTAACGCGCGCACTTGACCGGACCGGGCTTCGCTGGCGCTCGGGAATTTCATTTGCTTGGTTGGATCGCCGCTGGAGCAGTTCACCGTTTCACGGAAACGGCAAACCGCGTTCCCAAGGGAAAGCACTACGCGCTTTTCCCGGGAAAACCGTTTCACACTTTTCCTGGAATTGCTCTAGTCGCTGAACAGGGTCAGCTTGCGGAAGAACGCATTGGTCGGAAAACCATTGAACGTTCCGGTGAAACGAACGGCGAGAACGATTGAAAGCGGCATCTTCCGTCGTGTGCGAAGCGCTGCCACCAAGGGATGACGCACAAATCTGTCTTCGATGCTCATCCAGCCTGAAAAGGCGATCGTTTGCGCGCCGATGTCCTGTTGCCAATCTATGGTTTGGTCGGGGCGAGCAAGGGCCAGACCGAAGTCCATCGCCGGCGCATCGGCATGAGCGATTTCAACGGTAGCTTCCACTTTTCGGAAGAAGGCTGGAAATTGATGATCAAGCGATGCAGCGACCGCGCCGTTCGCATGCGGACGCAAGAACAACCCGCCGTCATCCGGTGCGACAAGCAGCAGCGGGAGAGCCGAGACGCGTGGGGTAAGCAACCGTGCGCTCCTCAGTATGTCGTGGTCGAGGGTGATCGAACTGCCGCCAGCATCAGGACGATCCGGGGCATCGGGGTATGTGGCGGCGGGGCGTCCAAGCAAGGTTGCGGCCGTATCGGGGCGGCCGATCGACCCAGCAATGCTCGCGAGTTTATCGATGGCCGCATCGCTGTTCGGTTCGATGTCGCACAGCTCCAGATATTTTCGATTGCCGGGGGTGTATTTCAGGTTTTCGCGGCCACTCTCAATTTCGGACCGGTGCGTGTTCTGGGCGATGGCCAGATGATGCAGCAGGCGGACGTCATCGGATTGGCTCGACCTGAACGCCTCCAGGACGGGAAGCCGGTTGTCGTACCAATTCGACTGCCGGAACATTCCATCCGGTTTCGAGCGATACCAATATAGCGGCTTTGGAATCGTCCTGATCTTGAGACCTGCCAGAGAGGCTCGCGCAAAGAATTCCCAGTCGTGCATGGCGTAGTCGGGCTTCTCGATCAAGAACCCGATCTGCGAGAACACAGATCGGCGTATCATCGCATTCGCGTCACCGTAGACGTTATGGATCAGGCCGAGCGCGTCGGGACCACCCAGAGGCAGGTACTGGATCAGCCCGTCGGCGCGATCCTCCGGCACGAAATCCTCGTAGAAGATCAGTTGGAACGCAGTGCAGATGTCGGCATCCGATGTAGCCATCGCACGCACGAAATGATCGACGGCCTCCGCAAACAGCGCGTTGTCATCGTCGGCGAACAGGATCAACTCGCCATGCGAAGCGCGGATGCCGGCATTTCGCGCCGCGCCGAGATGCTTGTGCGGTCGGCGCAGGATCTTCCATCCGCGCTGACGGAAGGTCGGCTCCAGCGTATCCAGCAATCGCCTTGCTTCGTCGAGGTCGCTTCCGTCGTCGACCAGAACCAGTTCCAGGTGATCGTAGGTCTGCGCTTCGATCGCCGCGATTGCCTGTTTCAGATAGAGTGGCCGGTTGCGGTGGGCCATGACAACAGAGACCAGGGGTAACGGCCCGGCACTTTTGTCGACGCGCCTGCGCTTGGCCGGCGCCGGCAAATTGCGCGTATCCAGCCAGGACTGCCGACGTTGGCTCAGCCTGCCGACGGGCTGCGGGCAAGGCGGGTCATTGAGCGCCGCTAAAATCGCCAGCGCCAATGCGGCGGCGTCAGGATCGACCAGCCGCGGTTGCCCCGCCTGCGCATTCCAGCTCTCGGCGTTCGCGTCGACATTGGTCGCAACGAAAGGCAATCCCGCCTCGGTGCATGCGGCAACATTGCCGCCCGTCGATGCGGCGCGGGCGGGAATGACGGCAAGCGCGCCCGTTCGCGCGACGTGGTCGAGCTTTGCGGCGGGGCTTGCGTGCGCCAACAGGTTGAGCTTGAACGGCCACTGCTCGGCGCGTCTGAGAAGCAGTCCACCGCTGTGCTCGCCCATGATCTTTCCGAATGGACCGAATGCGGTGACCGTCAGCTCTTTTGGCGCTGTTGGCGCGATGATGTCGAGCGCGTCGCAAAACAGCGTCAGGCCATCGCGGAAGCGCCATCCGGCCAAGACGGCAAGTTCTCTGGCGCTTCTCGTCGCAATCGGCGGCCGCGCTCCGGCTGGAGCGAGACGATCCTGCAACAGCAACATCGGCGTCACGATCGCCTTCTTCACCTTCCAGCCCTTCGACAACATCCACTGTCGCAAGGCTGCCGACACACAGATCGTCCTGTTCGCCATCTCGGCGCAGTATTTCTCCATGTAGGCGACGGCAATCGCCTCGGTGCTATCCATGAACGCCTTGTCGGCTTCATGTTCCCATTCTTCCGGAGCGTGGGCGACGACCACGATCGGCGGCGCGGCAAAGGCCGCAGTCTCGACCGCCAGCAGCGTGTAGTAAGCTAACCCGCCCTCAAGCGGCGCGTAGACCAAATCGTGGCCGGACCGTTCGAGATAATGCAGCACAGCGGCGGACCGGCTCTCGGGCGTCGCCAGCGAAGGAAGCAACTGATCGGACTTGTCGAGAATTTCCAGTCGCACCGAGGCCGCCTCCAGGTCGCGGTGGTGCGCTGCCTCCTGCGCTGGAGCAATCCTGCCTGGAACCCATAGCAAGGTGACGTTGTCGCCATCTTCGGCGAAAAGCCGGGCCAGTTCGACCATGGCGCCGTCCTCGCCACCGGAATCGATTACATTTGTCACGACGCAGACGCGGCGAGGCTTGCCTTCCTTTGCCGGCCTCCGCTCCTTGCCACCAACGGCCATTCGACTTCCTCTGATCCAATTCCGCCGAGTGCGCTCCGCAGCACAGTCGATCCGCAACGATGCCCGCGCCGGGTTTACTTTTTAGTGATCATCCTTCTGCGCCATTGGTAAACCCAATCGTCAATCAGGTCCTGAAACGGCTGCACAATCAATCGACTGATACAACTTTAGCGACGCGGAATATTCAATCTTTACGCCTCCCAGCTAGTCATTGACGCATAGCAGGAGGCGCAAATGAAAACGATAATGAAGTTTCTGGGTGCGCTCGGTTTGATGGGCGCTCTGGTCTCGGCAAGCTCCGCAGGAGAATTGCTGCGACCGCGCATCAGCCTTGGCACGGCCAACGTTAAGACCATCAGTGGCGACCGCGGCGGCTATGTGATCGACTATGCCATCCGTGCGCTGAAAATGCGCCGCAGCGGCACCTTTGTGCGGTTCAACGGTTCGTGCGACTCGGCCTGCACGCTTTATCTGTCGATGCCCAGGAGCAAGGTGTGCATCACGCAGAACGCGTCGTTCGGCTTCCACCTGCCATATGGCGTTTCCGCTCGGGGCAATCAGGTGGCCGCCAATTTCATGATGAAAAACTACCCTGGCTGGGTTCGCGGCTGGATCGCAAAGCGTGGGGGGCTGAAGAGCTCCATCGCGACCATGACTTACGCGGATGCGAGCCGATTTCTGCCGACGTGTCCTTCCGAGCAGCGGGGCATGACCGTCGCGAGCCTGAGCCCGACACGTCTGCGTGGCGGCTGATTGCTGACGCGGTACTGAAACATCACGACGGCGGGTGCTCCACAGCGCCCGCCGTCGTCGAATCATACGGCGGGTGCACAGTTGTTTGAACAACTCGCTTGGCCAAACACATCGCCGTTCAATGCGTTCGGTTAACCAGTTCTCAAGAGGCTTGGTTAACGCAAACTTGATTTTGTTGACTCTTTTTTAGCGCCAGCCGATTCTGCGGGTGGGGGTTTGAAGGCTATCGGCCGTGGTTTGGGCCGAAACGCAAACTGGCGGCGGGTAGTTGTATGAGCATCGGCGGCGGTACGGGGTCGGCGAGCCGACCTGAGAGCGGCCTTATGGAATCGAAGGCGGGGACGGCTTCGTCGAAGGATTTGCGCTTTCGGCGCAGGAGCCTGCGGATCATTTGCACGGGCCTGTTGTCCTGGCTGCTTTTGGGTGTCTACCGCAGCGCAATCGTTGATCCGCAAACGACTTTTCCAGGTCTTTTGGGGGCCGTCCCCCAAGGATTGGCGTCAAGCTACTACGACCTGATTGTCGTTGCGTCCCTGACCCTGGTGACTCTGATCCTGCTTTTCCTGGCAAAGGCCAGCCGTCTCGGCTCGGCAATCGTTGTCTTCCTCTTCTATGTTGCTGTCCTGGTCTCTCTGGGCTGGGGGTTTGCCAACATCAATCTCGTCAAGATGCTGGGCGAACCGTTCACATTCCAATGGCTGGTCTATGGCGACTTCCTGCAGAATGCCGATGCCAGGAACGCGATGGGCGACGCGCTCAACATCAAGGACTTCGCGATCCTTTCCGGGTCCGCCATTCTGGTGCTCATCCTTGGCTGTGCCGCGGCCAGCTTGTGCCAGCGGCTGAGCGCCGCTGGGTACGGGGCCTTTCTGGGCGTGCTCGTTGTCTGTGTCGGCGCGGCCATCGCCGGCACCGGATACCACGTGCGTGCGGAGGCGCTGCCGGCGGCCAAGATCGTCAATCCGATCCTGTATTTTGCTGAATCGGCTGTGCTCAGTCCAACGCCGGTGGTGCTGACAATGAATGCCAACACCAATGACCCGGATGTCGCGAGCGTCGGCGAGCGTCCGCCGGAAACGTCGACCTTCAAGGCGCCGACGCCAAACCCGGTCAAGAACGTGCTGATTTTCATGATGGAGTCGGTGCCAACCAAATACATCGAGACGTTTGGCGGCAAGTATCCGATCACACCGAATATCAAGAATTATGCGAAGGACTCCATACGATTCGACAACATGTATGCGCACGCACCGTCCACGCATTACTCGATATTCTCTCTGCTCACCTCTATGTACAACGACATTTCATACTATGGCATGACCACCAGGTATCCTTATCTGCCACTGGACTCGATCTCAAACGTCCTGTCCAAGAACAATTTCCGTACAGGGTTTTTCTGGAGCGCGGATTCCCGATTCCAACGGGTCGATGAGTTTTTCCTCAACAAGGGACTGGATGTGATCCAGGACTATCGGGGGCAGAAATGTGGCACCCCGACGTTCAAGCTCAGCTCCGAGCAGTGGAAGAACATGGACTACAACAGCGATCTTTGCACGGCGCAGTCGATCATCGACTGGATGAACAAGGACGCGGCAAAACCCTTCTTCGGCATAATGTTCACGGCGATGACCCATTATCCCTACATCACCGACAGCCCGATGTTTTCGAAGATGGCGCCTTCCTCCGATGGCAACACGCTGGTCCACTACTCGGATGACCAGAAATTCAATGCTTACCTCAACGCCCTGAAGGTCGGCGATACGGCACTTGGCGAGATCCTTGAATCGCTCAAGCAGTCCGGCAAGCTCGATTCGACGCTCGTGGTCATATTGGGCGATCATGGCGAGGCGTTCGGGGAGCATGGCGACTACGTTCATGCCAGCGCGATCTACGAGGAAAACATCCACATCCCGCTCATCATGATCAACAAGTATCTCTTTCATGACGAAGTTGCGCACCCGGTCGGCGGCATCGTCGATATCGCCCCGACGATCTTCGACATACTCGGACTCCCGCTGCCGAAGCAATGGCAGGGGCGCAGCCTGTTCAGCGAGCAACGGCCAAACAAGACCTTCTTCTTCAATCCCTGGGCTGGCTTCCTGTTCGGCTATCGCGAGAACGATCGAAAGGTCATCTTCAACGCGACCACCGGCAAGGTGGAGGAATACGACCTCAAGGCCGATTCCGGTGAGCGAACCAACCTCTTCAAGGTCGATACCGGCGACCGAAACACGCTGCTGCAGCCCATCGCCGGATGGGTGCAATCGCAGAGGCAGCGCGTGGCCGACCTGGTGGCCGCGGCGGCGAAAGACACAGGACGTTGCACCATTACCAGTCTGGAGGTCGACGCTGCCGGCATTAATCTCCAGGGCGCGCCTCGGTTCGACGTGCTGGTCGACGGAAAGACCGTCGCCGAGATCGACGTCCCGGGCGAGGAAAGCGTCGCATCGACGCCCGAAGCCGCCGTGGCGGAGCTAATGCAGGCGTCAACCGAGTCCAAGCCGTTCCACATCGATCTCAGCAGCGTGCCGAACCCGAAGACAATCGAGCTTCGCTATATCAACGACCTGTGGGCCGGAGAGGGCAAGCCAGGTGATCGCAACCTGTTCATCAAGAGCGTCAAGGTGAACGGTCAGCTGGTGCCAAACGCCAGGCTGCATGTCGACGAGCAGTCTCATGGCTACACCGACGACAACGGGACCGCTATGTACAGCAACGGCTCGCTATGGGTCAGCGGTCCCTTCGTCGAGGGATGCGTATAGCGTGCCGCGTGCCTGACCGTCGTCTTCGATTTACAGCTCGTGCGCGCCGCGACAGATACTGTCGACCCCTCCTGTTGACATCTTCGCGCGGCAGTCAATAGCATGCGAAATACTGATGGTTGTGGCATGGAGCCACTTGTCAGCGCAGGACGGACCGGGCCCGTTCTTGCGGTATACTCGGCTGGTCTGCGCCCGCTTGGGAAGCGAACATCGAATGCGATCGCTCGGCATGACGACCCAGACCGGATTGCCATCTGAATCAGTGAGCGGGGCGAGGCGCCATCGACTCGCCAGGCGTGTCCCCCTTGCGCCCCTCCTGGCCATTTGGTGTCAGATGGCGCTTTGCGGAGCCGCGCACGCAACTGGTGCCGAAGACAGCGGACCTGCCGTTACCGTCCCGACGGCTTTCGAACTTCAGCTTGTTTATGCCGACCGCACGTGGATATGGGATAACGGAGCGGCCTATTTCGGACAGAAGGATCGACCGGTCCGGGCCTGGACCTCAGGGCAGGACACGGCTTCTGTCGGCGAAGGCAGATGGCATCTGAGCAACGATGGCAAGATGTGCATGGATCTCGTCTGGCGGTCCAAGGGCTACGCGGCGCCGATTCGCACGTGTTTCAGCCACCGCATCCGGGGTGGGACTCTCCAGCAGCGCAAGGATCCGGACGGAGCCTGGTACAGTTTCAGGCACATCCTGGAAAACCCTTCCGATGAGCAACGGAAATTCGAGGAAGGCGATACGAAGGGCGCGCAGTTTGACAAGATCCGTAGCCGGATCGATTCCAAGAGTTGATGCATGCGGCCCAAAGTTCCCAGCGATTTTGGGACAAGGATATGCATGATGACAGGGATAGGCGCGTTGAGGCGCCTGGCTTGAGGCTCTGTCGTGAGGCTCTCAACGAATTTCCAGCGCCGAGCCGTATCAAAGGTTCGCTGAGAAGCCCTCACTCACCTCAGCGAGCCCACGTCCCGACACACGACAAACGGGACGACTGCTACCAGCTTTGCGAGCTGGTATTGCTTTCCGATGCATTTGGCGTGCCTGGCGCAGTTGCCCGCCGGCGCTTCGGCGTCGGCATCGGAATTGTGGACGCGGCAGCCTCCAGTCCGAAGAATGGTGCGGCTGTCCTGACGATCGTATCGATGTCGGAAAGTTCCGGCATGAAATCGAGATGTTCGCGTGCGCTGGCCGGGTCGGCGTAGAGCTCTGCCGGGTCTCCCGGCCGCCGGGACCTGAAGACGGCCGGAACCGATTTTGACGTCATCCGGGTGACCGCCTGGAGAATCTCCTTGATAGACACCCCGCGTCCGCTGCCGAGGTTGACTGACAGGCTTTCGCCTCCCGCCTCCAGATGCATCAGAGCCCTCAGATGCGCGCGCGCCAGATCGCTGACATGAATGTAGTCGCGCACGCAGGTGCCATCCGGAGTGTCATAGTCCGTGCCGAAAACCTCGATCTCGTCGATCGTGCCGGATGCAGCCATGAGCACTCGCGGGATCAGGTGCGTTTCCGGCGTGTGCCATTCGCCGAGTTCGCCCTCCGGATCGGCGCCGCAAGCGTTGAAATAGCGCAGGATCGCATATTTCATTCCGTAGGCGGAGGCATAGTCCCTGATGATCTGCTCGCCCATCAGCTTGGTCCGTCCATAGGGGCTGATTGGATTTTGCGCCGAGGTCTCGCGAATGGGCAGTGTTTCGGGCACACCGTATGTCGCGCAGCTGCTTGAAAAGATGATGTTTTCGATCGAGCTGGCGCGCGCCGCATCAAGCACCGCGATGGTGCCCGACACATTGGTCGAATAATACCCCGCGGGCTCATGAACAGACTCGCCGACATAGGCCAGCGCTGCAAAGTGGATTATCGCTTTCGGCTGATAGGTGCTTATCGCCTGCTGCAGCGCGTTCAGGTCCCGGATATCGCCAACGACAAGCGGCCCCCAGGCAACGGATCTCTCGTTGCCGCGGCTCAGATTGTCGAAGACGACGGGCAGGTAGCCGGCAGCTGACAACAGCTTGCAGGTGTGGCTGCCGATGTATCCGGCTCCGCCCGTCACCAGGATTGCCGGCCGGCTCATTTACATCGCAGCTTCTTTGACGGGCCGGCTCGAGTAGAGCAGGGCGTCAAAATACGCCGTGGTATGGGCGAGCCCCTGGCTCAGGCTGATTTTTGGCTCCCAGCCAAGATTTTTCCGGGCGAAGGAGATGTCGGGCTTGCGCTGCTTGGGATCGTCGACGGGCAGCGGCCGATGCACGATCTTCGACCGCGAGTTGGTGTATTCGATCACCTGTGTTGCCAACTCCAGAATGGTGAATTCGGTAGGGTTGCCGAGATTGACCGGGTGCTGCGGTGCGCTCGGTGCGTTCATCAGCCGGATGAAGCCCTCGATCAGGTCGTCCGCGTAGCAGAATGAACGTGTCTGCTGGCCGCTGCCGTAGACGGTCAGGTCGTCACCGTGCAAAGCTTGGACGATGAAGTTCGACACGACGCGGCCATCGTCTGGTTGCATGCGGCGGCCATAGGTGTTGAAGATCCGCGCGACGCGGATATCGAGGCCATACATTCTCGAATAATCGAAGAACAGCGTCTCGGCCGAACGCTTGCCCTCGTCATAGCAGGATCGCGGACCATGCGGGTTGACGTTGCCGAAGTAGCCTTCCGGCTGCGGATGAACCAAGGGGTCACCATAGACCTCGGACGTCGAAGCCTGAAATATCTTGGCATTGTTCCGCCGCGCGAGCTCGAGCAGGTTCAGCGAACCAAGCACGCTTGTCTTGAACGTATGGATCGGATCTGCCTGGTAATGCGGCGGGGAGGCGGGGCAGGCGAGATTGTAGATTTCATCGACCTGAAGATCCGAAGGCAGTGCGTCGACAATGTCGTGCTCGATGCACGTAAATCGCGGATCGCGCAGGAGGGCATGGAGATTGTATCTTTTGCCGGTGTGGAAATTGTCCAGTGCGACAACCTCGTATCCATCCAGCACCAGACGCTCGCACAGATGCGAACCCAGAAATCCTGCCCCACCGGCAACCAGGGCCCGGCCCCGATTGGACTTGGCGCCCCTTCGGCTGTTCCCGGACTCGAGTTTCAGAACATTGACAGTCCTACCCATACGCCAACCCCTTCGCCCTTACGCACTGCGCACGCTACCGCCGGACCGGGACATAGCGTTGCCCGGCGACGTTCCTGAGAACGTCACAAACCTTCCGCTTCTGCGGAATCGTCACTCCTGATGTCTGTCGATTGCTTTTTGGGTTCGTTGGTCGACGCTATGCGGCTTATTAGCTGCCGTTCAGCATCCGATACGCCCCGAAATCGCGGTTACGCGTCTGGTGCCACCATCGCCCACTACTCGCCCAAATTGCACATCCCAACGTATCGAAAATATACCTGCGTGGAACATAGTCAACTAAATTAGCGAATCGTTAACCGTCATCATTTGGGAGTGGTTAATCATGGGGTCGCAGCGTCTGCCGCTGCATCCCGAGGGCTGATCGCGAAATTGGAAATATATCAACAAAAAATAGGAATACTCAGGAGTTTTTTACACCAAAGCCCAGAGATTCAGCGGGATAACCTCAGATATAGGTGGAAATGGCTAGCTGATAGCCAATAATAGTCGCACGCGTATCAGAGTACATTTAAAAGTAATTTGGTTTTAGAAATATCGAGAATATTGTTACATCGCGCTTTGTCGATAAATTCTTATGCGGAAAGATTCAGCGTTCATCCACTTATGTAGACTTTACTAATTTAGCTATAGCTTTTGAGCGCATAGGTAGAAATCCGTCGGCGTTGTGACGCGGACATAACGCCGATACGGTTGGGCGGCGGCAGTTCGCTTTGGCCAAATCCGCACAAACATCCATTTGGCGATCATCCTTTGTCGTGGACAGACGAGGACCGCTGCGCAAGCCATCGCCTCTTGATCCCTGGAGCGTTATTGGCAATTGGTAGAACACACAGGTTATTCTCAATGCGCTTTCTGTTCTTCCTGATCCTGCTCGCCGGTATCGCCGTCGGCGTCGTTTATCCCTGGGCGATGACGAATTTCTCCGGCCATGAGATCGGCAGCTACAGGGTCTACGAGCAGGGCCGCTTCAAGCCGGTGACGGTGGCGCTCTCGTCAAGCGATGCGCCGGTCAGGGTGCTGGTCGACCTGACGGCGCGGGCCGAGCGCATCGTCTCGCAGCAGCGCACCGTCCTGACCTTGACCGCGGCTACTAATGGCAAGACGGTGCTCGCGTCGGCGCTGCAATTCAACCATTCAGACAATCCGCGCCAGGTCAGCCCGCAGCTGCCCGACAAGATCTTTCGCGACGAGGCGGGCGTGATCGCGACCGTCAGCCCCGGCGCCTATCTCTTCACCGTCGGCCCGGGCGATGCCGATGATATCCCGATGCGGGCGGTGGAGCTGGTGCTGCGCTCCGGCGCCGGTGAGATCGACAGCCGCGCCCGGCCGGTCGGCTATGGGCTGATGGCCGTCGGCCTGGTCGGTTTCCTGCTCTCGTTGCGTTTCGGCGGCAGCCGGCCGGAAAACCCGAACTCGAAGCCGCCACCGCCGCGTTGGGGCAGGGGCTCTTCGACGTGAGTGCGGCATGAATTACCGTCACGCCTATCACGCCGGAAATTTCGCCGATGTCGTCAAGCATGTCGTGCTCAGCCTTCTGCTCGACTATCTGAAGCAGAAGGACAAGGCGTTCCGTGTCATCGACACCCATGCCGGCATCGGTCGCTACGACCTGTCGTCGGCGGAGGCGCAAAAGACCGGCGAATGGCAAGGCGGCATCGGCCGCCTGATCGGCGCCCCGTTGGACAAATCGGCGGCCGCGCTGCTTGCTCCCTATCTCGAAGTGGTGCGTTCGCTCAATGCCGATGGCGGCGTGAAGAAATATCCTGGCTCGCCGCTCATCGCCCGCCATCTCATGCGCAAGCAGGACCGGCTGTCGGCGATCGAACTGCATGGCGATGATGCCGCCAGGCTGAAAACGCTATTTGCCGGCGATTTCCAGACGAGGGTGATCGAGCTCGACGGCTGGCTGGCGCTCGGCGCGCATTTGCCGCCGAAGGAAAAGCGCGGCGTGGTTCTTATCGATCCGCCGTTCGAGGAAGCCGGCGAATTCGACCGCCTCGTCGAGGGGATGCAAAAAGCGCACAAGCGCTGGCCGGGCGGCATCTATGCGCTGTGGTATCCGATCAAGGACCGCAAGGCGATCATCGCCTTCCGCAAGGCCCTCAAGCAATCCGGCGTCCCGAAGCTGCTCGACATCGAGTTCGAGATCCGGCCTGCATCGCGCGAGCCGAGCCTCGACGGCAGCGGCATGGTGGTGGTCAATCCGCCCTTCACCTTGGAGCGTGACCTGTGCATCGTGCTGCCGGCTCTGCACAGATTGCTGGCGGTCGAGAAACCCGCGCACTGGTCGCTGGAATGGCTGGCCGGGGAGCAGCTCTAGGTCGTTCAAAGGAACGGTTAGTTCGCGACCGCGTCCTCGGCCGCAGCAGCGATGCAAAGTAGCTAAACATTTGACAGCAGGTCGCTTTCCCAGACATAGGGAAGGCGGGTTCGTCAAAGGCTCAGGGCAGCAGTTTGACAGCTTCGCACCGGCAAAACCAGCTGCGAAGCCGTAAACCTTCCTCCGCGCGACCGCTTGACCGCGCGCCGCCGAATCCGCACAGTGCGCGCAGTCGACCTTTGAGAGGCTGCCATGACTCGCTTTGCCAAATCCGCTCTTGCTGCCCTGATTTCGCTTTGCACGCCGCTGGCCGCACCCCTTGGCATCACCCAGGCGGCGCAGGCTGCCGACCTTTCCGTCTATTCCGACGAGGACAGCGGTGTCTGCGGGCAGGCGTGGGTGCTGAACAAGATCTCCAGCCGCTTCTCCTATCAGGTGCATCACGTGCCGCATCTGCCTGATGTCTCGATCACCGATTTCCAGCGCATTCACCAGCATCGCTATCTGCCGGCGAGCGAAGAATGGCCGATCGGCCGCCGCTATTGCGGCGCCACCGTCAGCCTCTCCGATGGCCGTGCCCGCACCATCTGGTACCTCATCGAGGAAGGCCAGGGTTTTGCCTCGATCGGCGACAATGTCGAGTTCTGCGTTGCAGGCTTCGACCGCTGGATGGTCTACAACGGCCGCTGCCGCGTCCTGCGCTGAGCGCATCACTTTCTTCTATTTTCGCGCCTGCGGCGACATCGGCCGCAGGCGTTTTCATTTGGGATGTTGACAGACGACGCTGATTGGTCGCATAGATATGAGACAGACCTGTCTCATCACCGGTAAGGCCATGGCATCGTCGCCCACAACAGACAAACGCCAGCACGTCGTCGAAACGGCCTACGCCCTGTTCAAGCGCGCCGGGTTCCATGCCACCGGTATCGACCGGATCATCGCCGAGGCCGAGGTGGCCAAGATGACGATGTATCGCCACTTTCCCAGCAAGGACGAACTGATCGTCGAGGTACTCGACTATCGCGCCCGGCGCTTCGAGCGTCAGCTCGACCAGCTTGCGCAAGAGGTCGCCACGCCGGAGCGGAAGATAGCAAAAATCATCGACTGGCACGAGCGCTGGTTCGGCAGCCCTGATTTCCACGGCTGCCTGTTCGCCCATGCGTTGGCCGAATTCGGCGATCCCACCCATCCGGTGTTCCAGGCCGTCGCCAGGCAAAAGAACGGCCTCAAGCGGCGCATGCAGGCGATCCTCGAGGACATAATGCCTCCGAAGCAGGCTGAGGGTGCTGCGGCGGCGCTGCTGATGCTGATCGAGGGCGCGACGCTGATGGCGCAGATGGGCGAGGCCGAAGCCGCAATCGATAGCGCCCGCAAGGCGGCCGACGCCGTCATAGCCAGCGCGCGTAAAGCGCAATGAGCGCGACGGTCATTGCGCTCGCGCTGTTCGCGGCCATTCTGCACGCCAGCTGGAACGCCTTCCTGCGAACCGGTGCCGACAGGCTGTGGACGGTCACCGTCATGAGCTTTTCAAGCACGCTTATCGCCATTCCAATGGCGCTTTTCCACGCGCTTCCCGCGACCGGCGCCTGGCTCTATGTCGCGCTCTCTGCCGGCCTCCAGGTCGGCTACAGCGTGTTCCTGGTCGCCGCCTACCGCTATGGCGAACTGGGGCAGGTCTATCCGATCGTGCGCGGCAGCGTGCCGCTGCTGGTTACACTGGGTGGTTTCGCGCTGGCCGGCCAGCAGCTCACAATGCCCGAGATCGTCGGCGTCACGCTGGTCGCCTGCGGCATCATGGGCCTGTCGCTTGGCAGGGGCAGGGCATCGACGACCTCGATCCTTTACGCGCTGGCGACCGGCGCGATCATCGCGGCCTACGCGACGGTCGACGCCATCGGCGTGCGTGTGGCGGGCGACAGCGGCGCCTACACCGCCTGGGTGCTGCTGATCTACGGCGCCTTGCTGCCGGCGACCTTCGTCGCCCTGCGCGGCAGGCTCGTCGTCAACTTCAGCGCGCCCGAAACCCGTAAGGCTCTCGCCGGTGGCTTGTTCGCACTGCTTGCTTATGCCGTCGTGGTCGCCGCTTTCGCGCTCGGCCCGGCCGGCCCCATCACCGCCATCCGCGAAACCAGCGTTGTCTTTGCCGCCTTCATCGGCCGGTTCTTCCTCGGCGAGCAACTGACACCGCGGCGCGTCGGCGCCTGCGCCGTTGTCGCGCTTGGCGCCATCTGCCTCGGTTATCAGCCGTGAGCGACGAGGGATCCCGATCGCGCCATCCTGCTCACGCGATCCGGCCCGTGCCTGAGAGGTAGGCGCAGATCAGCTCGACGAGTTGCTTCTGCAGCTCCGGCGCCTCAAGCATGTCTCGCCTTGCGGCATTGTGGATGACGCCCTCGACCGCCGAGGACAGCACGCGCGCCACGGTCTCATTGTCCTTCCTGCGCCTGCGAAACTGCGCCACCGCCGCCGTGTAGTGGTCGAGATAACGCGATTGGAACGAGGCATGGGCAGCGCGTGAGCTGCGATAGCCTGGCGCCTCGTCGAGCAGCACCTGATGCAGGGTCGGATGGATGCTGTGCGCATCGATCATGCCGCGAACCAGCTCTTGCGCGAACCGCTTGAGCGGCTTGTCGCCTTCTGCTGATTCGGCGATCACCCACAGCACCTGATCGAAATGTCGCCGCCGGATTGCCTCGACCAGCGACAGCTTGTCGGGAAAATATTGATAGAGCGAGCCGATGCTGACGCCGGCGGCATCGGCCACCTTGTTGGTGGTGAAGCCGGCCCAGCCGAGCGCGCTCAGAACATGAGCACCGGCTTCGATGATCGCCTCGACCGTTGCGCGCGAACGCGCCTGGCGCGGCTGCTTGCGCATGCGCGAGCGCGGCTTTGCAATGCGAGTAGACATGTCCGCTCCATCAGCCAAGAATATGGACAACATACTCACATTTTGTGGAGAGGGTACAGACCATGAGCGCGCTGGATCCGCTTCGCAGTCTCTTCGTCTATCAAGCCTGGGCCAATGGCGAATTGCTGGAGAAGCTCGCGGGTCTCGACCAGCGGAAGCATGCGGACGAGCGTCATGCGGCGATCCGTCTGCTCAACCACAATCTCGTCGTGTCGAAAATATTTTCGGCGCATCTTTCCGGCACGCGTCATGGCTACGCGTCCGACAACAGCGAGGACACGCCCGCGCTCGATGAACTCGGCGCCGATGTCGCCGCCATGGATCGCTGGTATCTCGACTATCTGCAAACCGTGTCGCCAAAGCTCCTGTCGGAGTCGGTGCCCTTCGTCTTCACTGACGGTGACAAGGCGATGATGTCGCGCCGGGAAATGCTGACGCATGTCGTCACCCACAGCGGTTACCATCGCGGTGAGATCGGGCGGATCCTGGTGCAGGTCGGTGTCACGCCGCCATGGGATACATTTGCCGTACATCTGCATCAGACCGAGCCTTCGCGCCGGCTGCAGGTGATGCGTGAGCCTGTTGGGGTGTAGTGCTGTACCCCTTGGTTTCCAAGGGCTGCGCGGCTTAACAAGGATGAGGATTGCCGCGATCCTTCACGTCCCTTTGTTCGCTGGGCATCTCCGGCACTGACGCGGGCGCTCTCCCTTCTCGTCTGGAAGATGACCGGCACACAACGGCGTGGATACAGTCCCCTCAAATGCCGTCTTTCATTGCTCCCATCCAGCCTGTGTCACTATACGAGTAAAAAGCTCGCATTAAATTTGGTGCTGTTTCTGCCGCTGCCAAGATGAAGCAAGATCAGGCTCCGTGATGCGGTGCTTTTCTGCGACCCGATAAGCTGCTGACGACCACGCGCGATCGACGCCGCCGCAAGAGATTGTGAGCTTGACGAGAAGAACGCAATGAGTCGCAACGCCCAGAAATTCTGCTGCAAAAGTTCGCTCTGTCGCGCGAAGATTCTTTGCCGATTTCGCTGTCGATGAGCGCCAATATGCTCTCGGTGTAACCGAAATTTAATCTGCAAAATTCAGTGTAATGCTTCGCTGGCTAGACACGCGCGAGTCAGATATGCATAGGCTCGCCGGGTCACTAACGGCCAACGGCACAAACGCAAGGGGCATCGCATGGCTAAGACGTCATCCAAAGCGCCGGCATCCAAGGCACCGGCAAAGAAAGCACCAGTAAAGGCAGCGGCGGCGAAAGCGGCAACTGCAGTGAAGAAGGCAGCACCTGCTGCCAAGCCGAAGGCGGCAGCGCCCAAGGCAAAGGCAGCACCGGCTAAGAAGCCGGCTGCGAAAGCCGCTGCCAAGCCGGCAGTGAAGAAAGCAGCACCGGCCAAGGCCAAGGCTGCGCCGGCAAAGAAGGCGGCGCCTGCCAAGAAGCCGGCTGCCAAGGTTGCGGCAAAACCCGCCGCGAAGAAGGCACCCGCCAAGGCTCCGGCCAAACTTGCTGCTGCGAAGTCTACGGCAGCCGTGAAGAAAGCAGCGCCTGCCAAGAAGGCAGCGCCTGCGAAGGCCGCGAAAAAGTAGTCGCGTTTCTTCGCGCGCCGGGGACGATGCCGGGACATATGAGGGCGGGCGCCTTGGATACGCCGCGCCCTCCGATCTGGTGTTAAGGCGCACGAAAAGAGGGGCGAACGTATTCTATCTTTCGCAGCTCCCAGGACTTCGCCTCACGGCGAAGTCCGGTGGGGCTTTTTTGTTGCCCTGAGCAGACCGCACAGCTCTCGATTGCCGGTTGTTCTGGCGGTCAGTTTTTCTTCTGCTGGCATTTGCCTGTAGACGTCGATCGGTAGAAACTCACTGTCTGCGAAACAGGAACCGATCATGCCGAAGCTGCTCTACGCGTCCTCATCTCCCTACAGCTCCAAGGTGCGCATGGCAGCACTCTATGCCGGCATCGCCGTCGAGCTGGTGCCGGTCAAGACCGAGGACAAGCCGGCCGAACTGCTAACGGCCAATCCGCTGGGCAAGATCCCGGTGCTGGTGCTCGACGACGGCCGCTCGATCCACGACAGCCGGGCCATCACCCAGCATCTCAACCGCGCGTCGAAGAATATGTTGTTGCCGCGCAATCCCGACAAGCGCCTCGAGGCCGAAGTGCTGGAAGCGCTGGCCGACGGCATTTGCGACTGCGCGCTGTCGATGGTCTATGAGCGGCGCACGCGGCCCGAGGAGATGGTCTATCAGCCCTGGCTCGATCGCCAGTGGGCCAAGATCACCGCCGCACTCGACCTCCTCAATGCCAATCCGCCGAAACTGCCGAAGAAGATCACGCTTGGCCAGCTGGCGCTGCGCGCCTGCCTTGGCTATCTCTCGCTGCGATTCGCCGGCAAATGGGAAAAGGGCCGCGGCCGGCTGACCCGCTGGGCAGCGCGCTTCGACGAGAAGTTCCCGGAGCTGAAGGGGGCCGTGCCGGCTTGAGGGCAAGAACAAAAAAAGCCGGGCGCGAGGCCCGGCTTTCTTGTGTCGTGGCTTGAACGACAGTTAGAACTTCATACCGACGCCGAAGGTGACGCGGTTGTCGCTCTCCTTGACCTTGGTGCCGACGCTGTCGAAGCTCTTCGAACCGAAGTCGGTGTAGCGATACTCGACACGGCCGAACACATTGTCGGTGATCTTGATGTCGGTGCCGACACCGGCCGTCCAGCCGAGCATGGTATTGCTGTCGCTGTCGCCCGGAACCGAGATCTTCTGGTTCTTCAGGGCGCCACCGCCGGTGCCGTAGAGCAGGATTTCCGGGGTCACAGCGTAGCCCAGACGAGCGCGCAGCGAGCCTTCGAAGCCGCCCTTGGAATTGACGCCGCCGCTGTCACCCTTGACGCCGTTGTAGCCGAGATCGGCTTCAGCACCGTACACGAAGTTCTCCTGCTGCCACTGGTAGCCGCCGAAGACGCCGCCGACGAAGCCCTTGGTCTTGATGTCGGGGCCGCCGTCATGGACTTTGGCATGACCGCTGAAACCGTAGCCTGCGCTGATACCGGCATAGGGGCCGGCCCAGGAAGCGACGGGGAGTTCGGCGATCGGCGCCGGTGCCGGGGGCTCTTCCGAGACGACATCGGCAGCAAAAGCGGTACCGCTGAGGGCGAAAAGCCCGAGCGCGACCGCGAGCGGCGCGAATTTGAGATTGGCTTGCATTGTTGTTTACTCCTTAAGCCACAAGACACGTAGGCTTGTTTGTCTTGAACGCCATCAACCCGTCCGGGGGATGAAACGGATCTGGCACTCAACGGTTCCGAATGTCGTGTCAAAATGCGGCGGCAGCGAACCTGAAACTGGGTCATTCCCCGGCGCGAATGAGGCCGAAGCTTGACGTTGCATCTTCGCAACAGCGAAATGTCAGCACGCTTGCGATGCTGCACTGCACTCGGCTTGGTGCAAGGAGTCCGGCGTCCTATATTGCGGACCTGCCGACCCGAGTCCGGGGCGGAGCCAAGTGCCGAAAAAGCCGTTTCGCCACATTCCTGCCCCAAGTGGAAACGGCATGTAACACCTGGACCCGTCACAATGTGCCGGCTAGCGGAATTGAGGCGCAGATTGAGGATTGACAGATGATCGAAGCCGCCGGAACGGCGCTGGTGACGGGCGGGGCAAAGCGGATCGGCAAGGCGATCGTCGAGGATCTGGCCGCGCACGGTTTTGCCGTCGCCATCCATGCCAACCGCTCAGGCGCCGAAGCCGACGCGCAGGCCGCGCGCATAAGGGGCGAGGGCGGCCGCGCCGCCGTCATCGCCGCCGACCTGACCGACATGGACGCCGTTGGCGATCTGGTCGGCCGCGCCGAGGCAGCGCTCGGCCCGATCACCCTTCTGGTCAACAATGCGTCGCTGTTCGTCGACGACAGCGTCGAGGATTTCGATTGGGCGGCGTGGGACCGCCACTTCGCCATCCATGTGAAGACGCCGGCGCTGTTGGCGCAGAACTTCGCCCGCGCCTTGCCGCAAGGCCAGGAGGGGCTGATCGTCAACGTCATCGACCAGCGTGTCTGGCGGCCGACGCCGCGCTATTTCTCCTACGCGCTATCGAAGTCGACCTTGTGGACGCAGACGCAGATGCTGGCGCAGGCACTCGGTCCGCGCATCCGCGTCAACGCCATTGGCCCAGGCCCGACGCTCAAGAATGCGAGCCAGGAAGATCATGACTTCCAAAAGCAGGTCGATGGCCTGATCCTGAAGCGTGGCCCGCACCTGGCCGAATTCGGCGCCACCATCCGCTATCTCTGGGATGCGCGCTCGGTGACCGGCCAGATGATCGCGCTCGACGGCGGCCAGCATCTTGCATGGCAGACGCCGGATGTGACAGGCATGGTGGAATGAGTCCCGCAGACCAGAAACACAAGACGCGCGCCGGCGCCGCTGACGATATGCCGCCCGACATCGACCTCGAGGATGAGGCGGCAGAGGAGATCGTCGAGCCGGAGACCGCAGGCCCCGATGTCGCCTTCACCACCATCGACTGGGCGCCTCATGCCGGCGACGCCGACGGCATGGTCGGCGCCGAGGTCATCCAGACGCTGGTCAAGCGGCTGCCCAATGCGCCGGGCGTCTACCGCATGATGAACGCCGCCGGCGACGTGCTTTATGTCGGCAAGGCACGCAGCCTGAAGAAGCGGGTGACCAACTACGCACAAGGCCGGTTCCACACCGCCCGCATCGGCCGCATGGTGCGCGAGACCTCGACGATGGAGTTCGTCGTCACCCGCACCGAGATCGAAGCGCTGCTGCTTGAGGCCAATCTTATCAAGCGCTTGCGGCCGCGATTCAATGTGTTGATGCGGGACGACAAATCGTTCCCCTACATCCTGTTGACCGGCGATCACGTCTCGCCCGGCATCTACAAGCATCGCGGTGCGCGCTCGCGCAAGGGCGACTATTTCGGCCCGTTTGCCTCCGCCGGTGCGGTCGGGCGCACCATCAATTCGCTGCAGCGCGCCTTCCTGCTCAGGAGCTGCACCAACTCCTTCTACGAAAACCGCACCCGGCCGTGCCTGCTCTACCAGATCAAGCGCTGCGCCGGTCCCTGCACCAGCGAGATCTCGCATGGTGACTATGCCGAACTGGTCGCCGAGGCGAAGGATTTTCTGTCCGGCCGCAGCCAGAAGGTGAAGACCGAAATCTCTGAAGCCATGCAGCAGGCGTCACAGGAGCTGGATTTCGAGCGCGCCGCCATTTATCGCGACCGGCTGGCCGCACTGTCGCATGTGCAAAGCCACCAAGGCATCAATCCGGCCACGGTCGACGAGGCCGATGTCTTCGCCATCCACCTGGAGGGCGGCCAGGTCTGCATCCAGGTGTTCTTCTTCCGCACCGGCCAGAACTGGGGCAACCGCGCCTATTTCCCCAAGGCCGATCCGGCCCTGGAAGGGTCGGAGGTGCTGGGCTCGTTCCTGGCGCAATTCTATGACGACAAGCCGACGCCACGGAACATTCTTCTGTCACGAGGCGTCCAGGACCAGGACCTGCTGGCCGAGGCGCTGTCCACCCGCGCCGGCCGCAAAGTGTCGATCTCGGTGCCGCAGCGCGGCGAGAAGAAGGATTTGACCGACAACGCGCTGCAAAATGCCCGCGAGGCGCTCGGCCGGCGGCTGGCCGAAACCTCGACGCAAGGCCGGCTGCTTGCCGGTTTTGCCGAGACCTTTGGCTTGCCGAAGCCGCCCGTGCGCATCGAGGTCTACGACAATTCGCACATCATGGGCACCAACGCCGTCGGCGCCATGGTGGTCGCCGGCCCGGAAGGGTTCGTGAAGAACCAGTACCGGAAGTTCAACATCCGCTCGACCGACATCACGCCCGGCGACGATTTCGGCATGATGCGCGAGGTGATGGAACGGCGCTTTTCGCGGCTGCTTAGGGAACATGGGGATGTCGCCGTGGCCGACGATGCGGCGGCAGGCGAGGCGGCCGACGACGTCGAGGACGACATTTCCGGCAGCTTCCCGGCCTGGCCCGACGTCATCCTGATCGACGGCGGCCAGGGCCAGATGAGTGCGGTGCGAAAGATCCTCGCCGATCTCGGCATCGAGGACCGTGTCGTGGCGATCGGCATTGCCAAGGGGCAGGACCGCGATGCCGGCCGTGAGCGTTTCTTCGTCAGGGGCAGGGACTCGTTTTCGCTCCCCGTCCGTGACCCCGTGCTCTATTTCGTGCAGCGGCTGCGCGACGAGGTGCACCGTTTCGCCATCGGTTCGCACCGCGCACGGCGCAAGAAGGAACTGGTCAAGAGCCCGCTGGACGAGATCGCCGGCATCGGCCCCGGCCGCAAGCGGGCCCTTTTGCTTGCCTTCGGCACCGCCAAGGCGGTCAGCCGCGCGGCAGTCGAGGATCTGGTCAAGGTCGACGGCATTTCCGAGCAGGTGGCGAAACTGGTCTACAACCATTTCCACGAGAGCTGACGCATGTCGACCAAAAGTGTGGAGCGGTTTTGCGACAACGACATGTGTCACCTCAAACAGAGCACGCTATTTTCGTCTGGCCAATCGAATCTCGGCTGTTGACCCCCTACATCCGCTTCTGATTTGAGTACGCAGGCAGAAAGAGTCCCTGAGATATGGCCAAGCGCGCGTTCAACCTGCCCAATATGCTCACCTACGCCCGCATCATCGCGGTGCCGCTGGTGGTGCTGTGCTTTTTTCTCGAAGGGCATCTGAAATCGAGCGACTTCGCCCGCTGGTCGGCGCTGATCATCTTTCTGCTGGCCTCGATCACCGATTATCTCGACGGCTATCTGGCGCGCGCCTGGCAGCAGACTTCCAACATCGGCAAGATGCTCGATCCGATAGCCGACAAATTGCTGGTCGCCACCTGCCTGCTGCTGCTCGCCGCAGACACCGATCGCCACGCCGGCATTGCCGGCTGGTCGCTGTGGGCGGCAATCATAATCCTGTGCCGCGAGATCCTGGTTTCGGGCCTGCGCGAATATCTGGCGGCGCTGAAGGTCTCTGTGCCGGTGACGCAGCTGGCCAAATGGAAGACCGCCATCCAGATGGTCGCCATCGCCTTCCTGCTTGCGGGACCTGCCGGCGACAGGATCTTCCCGCTCACCACGCAGACCGGGCTGGTGCTGCTGTGGATCGCCGCACTGGTCACGCTTTACACCGGCTACGACTATTTTCGCGCCGGCCTCAAGCACATCATGGACGAGTGAGATGCGGCTTATCTATTTTGCCTGGGTGCGCGAACGGATCGGCAAGCCGCAAGAGGATGTCGATCTGCCCGCCGGCATCGAGACGGTGGCCGACCTCTTGCGCTGGCTGAAATCGCGCGGCGAGGAGTATGAGCACGCGCTGCAATATCCTGACGTGATCCGCGTCGCCATCAACCAGGAACATGTCGAGCATCGGGAAAAGATAGCCGGCGCGCGCGAGATCGCGCTATTTCCGCCGATGACCGGGGGCTGACACCATGGCGATCGCGCCAATGGTGCGCATCCAGCGCGAGGATTTCGACGTTGCCGCCGAGATCGCGAAACTGACAGAGGGTCGCGCGGACATCGGCGCCGTGGTGTCTTTCCAGGGCCTCTGCCGCGACGAGCAGGGCCAATTGTCGGCACTCGAACTCGAACATTACCCCGGCATGGCCGAAGCCGAAATCGCCCGCATTGCCGCCGAGGCGGTTCAGCGCTGGCCGCTGCAAGGGCTGACCGTAATCCATCGCCACGGCAAAATAACACCGGGCGAAAACATCGTGCTGGTGGTGGCGGCGTCCGCGCACCGGCAGGCGGCGTTCGAAGCGGCGAATTTCCTGATGGATTTCCTGAAATCGCGCGCCCCCTTCTGGAAGAAGGAACACCGCGCGGACGGCACCGACGGCGGCTGGGTTGAGGCTAAGGACGCCGATGATCAGGCTGCGGCACGCTGGAAGGCGCGGTCTGAATAATCTCTGCGTAGCCATGTAACGACCGCAATCCCTTGGCCAAATCGCCTTCGGCAAAAGGGAGCAAGGGCATGCTGGACAGGATCGCCGAATTCTTCGTCTTCGGTTTCGTGCCGCTGGTCGTCGGCATGCTGGCCGTTCCCGAAATGTCTGTTGCCGCCGAGAGAACCCTGAAGGGCGAGGTGATGTATCGTGAGCGCATCGCGTTGCCGCCCAACGCCGTGCTGTCGGTTCAGCTGGCCGATGTGTCGCTGGCCGATGCGCCGGCCGCCATTGTCGGGGAACGCAAGGTGGCGCCGGCCGGCCAGGTGCCGATCAAGTTCGAGATCAGCTTCGACCCAACGGTGATCCGGGCCAACATGAGCTACGCGTTACAGGCGCGCATTACCGCCGACGACAAGCTGCTGTTCATCACCGACACACGCTATCAGGTCGATCCGCTGAGCGACGTGCCGCAGACCATCGTGCTGAAGATGGTAGCGCCGAGCGACAAGCCGACCTCGGCCTCCCTGTTCGAACAGAGCTGGCTGGTCGAATATATCGACGGCATCGGTGTGATCGCGCAACCGAAAGCAACATTCAGGGTGAGCGAGGCCGGCAAGGCCGGCGGCAAAGGCCCGTGCAACACCTATTTCGCCACCGTCAGCGTTGATGGCCAGGCGATCGCCATTGGCGACATCGGTTCGACCCGCATGGCCTGTGAGCCTAAGGTGATGGCTGAGGAGAAGGCGTTGTTCGAGGCGCTGGCCAAGGCGGCGTCCTACAAGATCGACGGCGGCAAGCTGATCATCGCCGACAAGGATGGCCGCGACATTTTGCGGTTCAACGCCGCGAGTTGAGAATCACGCCTGCGGCGGCGGTGCCGGCGTCAGGCCGAACCGGCGCATCAGGTCCATCAGCCTGGCACGGTCGGGCGGGCCGCCGGCACTGAAGATGGCGAAGGCTTCGCGAAAATAGTCCGGACCGATCGCCGCCGACGTCACCACGCACAGCACCTTGGCGGTCTCGGCCGTGTCGTTGTCGAAGCGGTGAACCGCGCCGCGCGGAATGCACAGCGCCTGGCCGGGGCCGATATCGTGGCGGTGTCCGTCGATAGTCAGCGTCAGCACGCCTTCGATCCCGTACATCGTCTCTTCATAGTGATCATGGCTGTGTGCCGGGGCCGGCAGAGCGCCGGGACCGTCGTCCACTTCACCGACCGTGGGCGCGCCGCCTACCAGAAGATGGCCGACATCCTGCTGGACGTCGAGCGGGAATGGGCCGAGGAGCTTGGCGAGAAGCGTTTCACCGAGCTGAAAACGCTGCTCGGCGACCTCTGGGACACGCCGCTCATTCGTTGAGCTCAGACCGGCTTCGCCGGGCCGAACATCGCCCCATAGTGATAGGGCGGCACCTCGACCAGTTTGACAAGCTTCAGGCCGCCGGCTTCGGCATCCGCGATGGTCTGTTTCGGCGACAGCCTGAGTTCGGTTCGTGGGCCGCGCGGCTCGCCCAGCACTGTCGTCGTCTCGCGCGGCTGCTGGTGCCAGTTGACGATGGCAAAATGGCCGTCGGGGGCGAGCGCTTCGCGCACCGCACGTGCCAGCCGAGGCCGGTCCGGCACGCCGTGGAAGGCGTTGGCCATGAAGACGAAGTCGACGGGCCGGGACACCAGGCTCGCGAGTTCGTAGGCGTCGCCTGCGACGAATTCGCAATTGGTCGCGCCGGCGCCGATCAGCCGGCGCTGCGCGGCCTCCAGCTGGTCGGCGTCGATGTCGATGGCGATGACATGGCGGGCGACGGTGGCGAGCGGCAGCGTGAACCAGCCGTCGCCGCAGCACAGGTCGACCACCGCCATGCCCGGCTTCAGCCCGGTTGCCGCAAGCACGCCGGCGGGATCCGGCCACAGCGCCTCCCACCAGCCGCTCGACGGCATCTCGGTGCCCTGGAAGAAGCCGGGGATGGCGCTGGTCATGGTCGGGTCGGATCCGCTGGTGCCTGGACCGACCTTAGCTGAGGCCGATCTTCGGGGGGAGTGCAGCGAGGTCCGACGCCAAAGAAAAAGGCCGGCGAAACGCCGGCCTTTTGCATGAATTCCGTTCGCGTCGGCTCAGCCGACGATCTCGGTATCCGAGAACCAGTACTTGATCTCTTCGGCGGCGGTTTCCGGCGCATCGGAGCCGTGCACCGAATTTTCGCCGATCGACAGCGCATGCACCTTGCGGATGGTGCCTTCGGCGGCGTTGGCCGGGTTGGTGGCGCCCATCACTTCGCGGTTCCGGGCGATGGCGTTTTCGCCTTCCAGCACCTGCACGATGGTCGGTGCCGACGACATGAACTCCACCAGTTCGCCGAAGAACGGGCGATCCTTGTGGACGGCGTAAAAGCCTTCGGCCTCGCGGCGGCTCATCCACACACGGCGCGAAGCGATGACGCGCAGGCCGGCCTCTTCCAGCATCCTGGTGATGGCGCCGGTGAGGTTGCGCCGCGTCGCGTCCGGCTTGATCATGGAAAAGGTGCGTTCGATCGCCATTGGTCGTCCTTGTGATGAAGAGAGGAATTGGGTGATGAAGAGTGGAATTGGGAGTGGCGGGCTCTATACAAGCCGCCCGGCCCATTGCCAAGGGGAGGCGCCCACGATGCGCTTGGCAGCGCTGTTCGGCCGCGGCGAGACGTTGGACGGCTCTCCGGGTTGAGGTACTATCTCCGAAGGAGGTCGGTTGGCGGAAAATGAGCTGGCACGATCGCAGGCCTGGAGACATCAAGGCAATCCTGCTGATGCTTGCCGTCTTCGGCGGTTTGGTCGCTGCGATGCTGCTCGGGCTCGGCAAGAACTCGAACTTCGGCTTCGGCCCGGAATGGCAATGTACCCCGATTGCCAAGGGCGACTCGATCTGTGTCAAGCTCATCACCGGGGATGAGGCGAAGTGACCGCCATTACCGCCTGATCGCCACCGGCGGCCGCCGCCGTTCCCAGCCCTCCCGCTCCAGCGTCGGCACATCATGCTCCTCGCTGGGATAGCCGAGGCAGAAATAGCCGATCAGCGTCCATTCGGGCGGCGTGTCGAGGATTGCGGCCATCTCGGCCGCATCGAGGATCGACACCCAGCCCATGCCGATGCCCTCCGCCCGCGCCGCCAGCCACAGCGTATGCACCGCCATGACGGCCGAGTAGTCGATGGTCGCCGGCATGGTCATGCGGCCGAGCCCGTGGCCCTGTTCCGTCGTGCGGTCGGCGAAAACCGCGAACTGGCAGGGTGCTTCATTGAGGCCGGCAAGCTTCAGCCGGGCATAGAGCGCTGCGCGCTCGCCCGAAAAGCAGGACAGCGCCTCGGCATTGCAGCGCTCGAAAGAGTCTCTCACGGCCGCGCGCCGTTCGGCGCTCTCGACCACCACGAAGCGCCACGGCTGGCTGAGCCCGACGGACGGAGCGATGCTGGCAAGCTCCAGCAGCCGCTCGAGTGTCCCTTCGGGCAAAGCCGTCCGCTCGAAGCGCCGCACATCCCTGCGCCAGCGCAGCAGCGTCACAAGCCCGGCGCGAAAATCGTCGGTGAAATCGGGGGGTGGTGGCATGGCGATTGGGAGGCTTTTGTTGGGAATAGGCAGTAGGCATACAGCGCGGAGACCTTATTGCCTACTGCCTATTCCCTGATCCCTAGGCGGCTGCCGCCTCCACCATGCGGCCGAGGCTGCCATGAAGGTCGAGGCAGCGTTCGAACCATTGCGCAACGATGTCGCTGTCGTCGAGCAAGCGGTAGGGCGAGGTGATGCGCGCCCATTGCAGCGCGCCAAAGACGATATAGTCGGCAAAGAGCGGCGAGGCGCCGCCGATGAACGGCTGATAGCCAAGCATCGAGCGCAGCGGCTCCAGCGCGGCATGGAAACCGGCGAGCCCGGCATCGCGGCCGGCCGTCACCGCTTCCAGCGGCTTGCCGAAGCGCTGCTCGCGGCTGGCGCGGAAATAGGCGGCGTTCTCGTCGTCCTGCATGGCGTGGATGTCGAGCAGCGCGGCTGTAGTGACATAGGGATGGATGGTGAGCTGCGACCAGCGCTCGATGAAACGCGCCATCGCCTTGCCACCGTCGCCGGCAAACAGCGTCGGCCGCTCGGGATAGGTCTCGTCCAGGTAAAGCGCGATGGCGAAGGAATCGGCCACCACACGATCGCCGTCGCGGATCACCGGCACGGTCTTCGAGATGCCGCCTTCGACCCTGGGTACGTCGAGGAAGCGCGTCGGCAGGCTGGATCTGTCCAGCCCTTTATGCGCAAGCGCCATGGCAATCTTCCAGCAATGCGGGCTGAACGGACGGGTCGTGTCGCGTCCGACGAGTTCATAGAACAGAATGGTCATTGGCGGCTGCGTCCTCGCGGTCTAATTAGCGCCTGCGGCTGAAGCGGAACTCGTTGGCGGGAAGAAAAGATGAAACAGCATTTCATGATGTTTGCGGCCTACAATCAATGGGCCAATGGCCGCATCTACGGTGCCGTGGCCGAACTTGACGAGGAAGAGTTCAACCGCGACGTCGGCGCGTTTTTCGGCTCGATGATGGGCACCCTCAACCATCTGCTTGCCGCCGACCGCATCTGGATGAAACGCTTCACCGGCGAGGGCGATGCACCGGCAAAGCTTGACGCCATCCTGCACCGCGCTTTGCCTGGCCTGAAGTTGGCGCGCGAGGCCGAGGACAGGCGGATCGTCGACTGGGTCGGGACCTTGAGCGAAAAGGCCCTGTCCGGCCGCTTCTCCTACATGACCGTTTCCGACATGCGCACCGTCTCGCAGCGGCTGGCGCCGGCACTGGGCCACGTCTTCAACCACCAGACCCATCACCGCGGCCAGGCGCACGCCATCCTGACCATTCTCGGGCGGCCTTCGGTGCCGCTCGACCTGGCGTTTTTTCAGCGCACCGACGAAGGCCGCGCCTACGCCTGACGACAGGTGCTCGCGGCAGTCGCCGGCCTGGCGACGGGTGTGCCTTGCCGCGCGCCTGAGATAACGGCTTGCGCTTTATGGCCGCGCCGCAAGCGGCGTGGCCGGTGACGACATCCCCATAGTGCCCGTTTTCGCGCCACGCTGGAGCTTCCGTCATTGACGATTCCGGGTCGCTCGTAGCCGCTTGTGGGAAGAGAAGTTCGCAACACCGGTTTTAGCATGGATTTTTTGTTGGCCGATTTGATAAAATTTAAATCTTTAAGAAGACTCGTATTTATTTTTAGAACAACAGTGCAACAGTTGCAAACTACGATGAAGTGAGTTGGAAAAAATTAAGAAACTTTGAGAACTTCGCGCGCGTATTTAAGCTGCACAAACAAAAACGCGGGATCGATCCCGGATTGTTGCAGTGCAACAAATAGAAGTGTTACAAAGGAGAGTGTCATGACCAGTATTAGAAAGAAACTCGCCAGAACACTTGCAAGTGGCGTGATTGTCGTTATTTTTGCCATTCCCGCAAACGCCCAAAATGTTGGCATTGGGGGCATCGGGAGCGCTTCCGTTGGCAATAGTGGAGCCAGCGCGAATGTGGGCGGCGCCAACGGGGCGAACGGCAGTGTGTCGTTTGGTGGTAACAGCACCAGTGCCAACGCTTCGATCGGCGGCGCTGGCGGCGCAGGTGCGAACGCCACCATTGGCGGTGGCGGTGCCACGGCATCCATCGGCACAAACGGCACCACTGCCAACGTATCGGTTGGTACCAACAACGGCGTCAATGTCGGAGTCGGCGTTGGAACGCCTGGCACTCCGGGGACCCCCGGCACTCGGGGTATCCCCGGCGTCGTCGCCGACATGTCGAGCAGCCAGATCGCACGCATGAAGAAGCGCTGCATCGATGTGCTCAGCAGCGAGGGCACCTACGACAGCGATCTACGGCAGCTCTGCCTGCTGATCTCCCGTCGCTGAGACGGGTTTCGCGGGAGTGTCGAAACTAGCCGTGAGGCTTTACGGCACTCTCCTACCGCATGCCCCGAGGGACATGTGCTGACGAGAAGCCTCCGGCCAGTCGGAAAGCCCGCTACGCAAGTGGCGGGCTTTTTGTGACCGCCGGCATCTTCATGGCGACCGGCCGTGCTTTCTACGGGCTGTTAACCACATTACAATTGAAGGCAAGGTTTTAGGGTTTCATTTGTGTTCCCACTGCAGAATGGCGGACACGGTGGGAGAATGGAATGCGGATCGATCTGTCGCCCACGAGCTGGGGCAGGGTCATAGCGGTTACAGTTGTCGGCACAGCGATCTGTATCGCGGCTGCCTTCTTTGTCGATTCCTACAATTTTCCGTCGCTGTCGCCTGAAGCGCTGCGCTGGGCGCAACTGACCGACCTTCTGCTGCCGCTCGTGCTGGGTGGATCGTTCTTCTCTTTCCTGATGTACAAGATGCGCCAGTTGGCAATTGCCCAGAAGAACTTGGCCATCGTCGCGGCGACTGACAGCCTGACGGCGGTGTTCAACCGCGGCGCGTTTTCGATGCTGGTCGAAGCCTATCTCGAACAGGCCCGCAGCCAGGCCGTCGTCGATGCCGGCGCCTTGCTGATCGTCGACGCCGATCATTTCAAGACCATCAACGACCGTCTCGGCCATGATTGCGGCGACCAGGCGCTCAAGCTGATTGCCGCGACGATCAAGGCCCAGCTGCGCGGCGCCGACATCGTCGGGCGCATCGGCGGCGAGGAATTTGCCATCTTCCTGCCTGGCGCCGACCCGTCGCAGTCGTGGCTGGTCGCCGAGGGGATAAGGCGCAGAATCCGCGAGGTCGAATTTGCCCCGGGCGGCCGCCCTTGTCCGCTCTCGGTGAGCATCGGCGGCGTGGCGTTCAACGGACCCACCACCTATGCCGACATGTTCCTGACGGCCGACCGGCACCTCTACAAGGCCAAGTCGAACGGGCGCGACCAGGTCAGTTTCGAGACAACCGGGCCGCGCGGCCTGCTGGCCGGGGATACGACGTTTCACTGAGCGGCGAGCCTGTATGCGTGCGCGGTGCTACAGGAACACCGGAGGGGGGAGGAACTATCTACCTCCTGGCCATCGCGAAAGAATGCGCCGAAACAGGCTTGCCTAGCCGACAGACTAATTGCGTGACGCCCCTAAATTGCTAGGACCCGGCTTACAAAGCCACGTGTGAATTCCAAAGATGCCAGTTTCGCAACCAAATGACTGCCGAGGAAAGGCCGTATCGCGCGCATGATCAGCCATCGCCTGATCCTCATTGTAGGCGTGATCCTGTCGATCAGCGCAAGTGCTGGCGTCATCAGTTCCGAGCTTCCGCACCGACCTGCAATCCGGTAGGTGCCAGCCGCACTTCGAAAGAAACGCGGCGTTATCAAGTCTCTGGCGTAGTAGCGTCGCAAGGAAACGTCGTCTGGAAATGTCTCCAGAAGCTTGTCTGCGTAGATTAGAGCCGACCTTGCCATCCTTGCGCTGTATGACGCGGACTCACCATGAATGCGCCACGCCGACAAGGCCTCTCTCAGAAACCTGTTGGTGTAGCCCGCCCTGAACAGGCGCAGGAAAAGATCGTCGTCCTCGTAACCGGAAAGCCGCTCGTCAAATCCACCTACCGCCTCGAACGCTTCGCGAGAGATTAGGGAGGCAGATGGGAGAACGTACATGTTCTGGGACAAGCAGTTGTAGATGGTCCGTTTCGGATGTTCTGAACCAAGTCGCTTGAGCATCTGCCGAACCACGAGATTTCCATCCCGATCGTATTCGTCGAGGTCACTGTAGACCCATCCGAATGGACCTATCTGAGGTTCAGGCCTTGCCGCAGCTTCCAGAGTCTCCAGATGCTTTGGGTACCACCAGTCGTCCTGATCAAGAAAAGCGATCAGGTCGCTCCTGGAGTTGCGGACGCCCATGTTGCGGGCCGACGATTGGCCACCATTCTGTTTTGTCAGGATACAAACCCGATTGTCGCCCTTGGCTATGTCACGTGCGACTTCGGCACCATCGTCGGTGGAGCCATCGTCGACAATGATCACCTCATCTGGCGGACGGGTCTGCTCGAGGACACTTTTCAGTGACGCTCCAATGAAATCCCGGCCATTATAGAGCGGTATGCAGGCAACGATCGATCGTTCCATCAAATTAAACCTTCATTCCGGTCCGTGGTTCAAAAGACATCAAGCATTGAGTCTTTCATATTGAGGAAGTAAATTTTTGAGCGAGGATCGAAGGTTTATAACGTCCGGAACGAGGTTCGACGGTACTTCCACCATGAGATCCTTATTCTCCAATGCGTCAAGAACCGAGAGGGCTCGACGGTTCTGGCCTGCATATTTTAGCGAAAGCGCTTCGTGGTACTTCGCCCGCCAGATCAAATCGGCTTCGACGCCCGCTACCGAGGAATCGATTGAGAGCTTCTTCCGGCACAGCAGATGTGCCGCATGGAGATGCTCGGCCGCGTTCAGATAGTCGCCCTTGTGGATGAGCAGCAGCATTCCGCGATAGTAGGTCGAAGCCGCTATGCAAAGCGGCCACCGGTCGGCAAACTCGGCCAAGGTATTTATGTCATCCAGTTTGGGTCGGGCATCCGCAAGAATTGAAGCGAAGTTCTCTTCGGCCAGTCCGTACTTGCCGTGGTCGATGGCTCCACGAAAAAGGCGATAGCGCAAGCCGATTGCCAACGAGGAACCAGGGATGGCGCGGGCAAGCGCATTCTCGAGATACCCTAGAACCTTACTCTCCCAATTTTCGGTGGGTTGGAATTTGATCGGTTTGCGCGACGCATAGAACAAGGTGCTGTCTGAGCTTTTGTCGACGGACACGAATGGCAATCCCGCTTCATTGAACAGCCGTATCAGCGCTTCAGCGCTGAAGAGGATCGTGTGAGCTCCAGGTGACAGCAGCGCCAAAAGGGTGCTTCGTTCGGTGGCTGGATTGATCCGCTCGGGGTTGGGCGTGGTCAGGACGATTACGCCGTCCTCGGCCAAATACGATGTCAGGATTGTCAGAAAGGCGGCCGCATCGTGAATGTGCTCGATCACCTCCGAGCAATGCACCACATCATACAGATATTGGGGGTTGGCGTTAAGCGGCGCAAAATCGCGGAGGATATCGAGGCCGAGTTGATCTCGCCCCGCGCCGCCATACTGGGAAGGCTCGAAACCCTTGACCTCCCAGCCGGCAATGGTGCGAACGGCATCCAAGGCAAAGCCGAAACCGCAGCCGATATCGACGATTCGGCCCGCGCGACCTTCTGGAACAACCCTGAGGATGTTCCGCGCGACCGTATCGATCGAGGCGTTCATTTCGACGTAGTTGCGGATACCCAGCGGGTCAGTGTGTTCCGTGTAATCGATTGACGGAAACGGGTGATAAATCAGCGACGCACATTGATCGCATCGGTAAAGCGACATCGTTCCGGCACTAAGAACTTTCGCCTTGGCATTGGCGCCACCACACGCTGGACAAACGAATTCCGCCGGGGCCGGCGGGCAGTCGAAGTTTATGAATTTCTTCTCTGGCATCGTTGTGCTCAGTGCTTCGGATAAGCTTTGCTGTGTTCCATGGATTTGCTGCGCTTGAGGGGCCAGGAAACCGCACCATCCGGAAGATCGAAAGTCTTGCGCGCCAGGACATAGGACGCCGCCATGCCATCATGGAGCGCAAATTCGAGCATGGGACCTTTCCGGAAGGTCGGGTGCACATACATTTTCACCGGCGTCGTCATTCCGACTTCGAGGATCTCGAAGCCCATCTCGGGCGCGAACAGGATTTTCAAGCCTTCGCTCGAAATCCGCCAGAAATCGTTGGGCATTTCATGGATCGGGAAGGCTTGCGGCACTGAGTGCAGGGTCAAGCCTCCTGCCTTCAGCACCTTGTTGATCTGCGCCGCCAGCAGCCACGGACAACTAAGATGCTCCATCACAGCATAAGAGAATATTCCGTCTATTGAACCGGGTTCGAAATGCTCGCTCAGGAAATGTGCGTCCGCCACAACGTCGACGCCCGGCGCTTCATGAATGTCGACACCGATGAATTTGCACTCGGGCTCGAACCGGCGTGCCTGTAGCGAAGACGACGGTCCCACGACGCGCGCTCCGATTTCCACAACGACACCGCCGGTCCTCTTCATCTCTTCGACAAAACGCTGGTGCGCGAGCTCCGGCTCGGGAAGGGCAGTATTGACAGGATGATTGGCCGAAAGTGCGGAGATTTCGAATTCCGCTGAGCCATCGAGAGTCTCGATTTCCAGAACCACCGGCCGGAACGGACTGCACGCCAGGTAGGCGGAGAAGCCGCATTTCATTGAATTTAGCGATGGGAAGAAGGGCGCCAGATCGGATCGGTCGTGGAAGTCCAAAACCTCTACCTGAAAATCCCCGCTCCTCAACCGCATCGCAGTGATGGGGAGTTCCCAAGCATGAGCCCAGCCTTTCACGAACACGCCATATGTATCGCACCAGAGATTGTCGATCATATGGACAAATTTTCCGGCAAGCGGTGCTTCGCGAGGCGGGACTGCGGACGGCGGTGCTTCGGGAGGCGGTGCCGCGGAAGGCAGTGAGTTGGAGATGTCTAGAGCAGGTTGTTTTCGAAGAGCAAAAAGCTGTTGAAAGCCGAGTCGGCGGGCTACCGTGACCAGAGAGCCAAGATTGTTTCTATTCCAAAAGTTGCCCAGTCGAGACGTCAATATTCCTTGTGTATTCTGCAAGGTCCCACCCATTCCTACGCTGATATACTTATGGATTTGCGTTTAATAGTGTCTCCAGCGCGCAGGTCGCTTGGTCGTCCTCCTCGGTTCACAAAGGCACGTTAACTCCCAAAGCTTGATCGCACAATACGCATTGGAGAGTTATGTACATCATGAATCGACATACTTGGAATGAGAGCTTTCGCTAAGCTAAAATCGAAGATGGAGTACAATTTTTGGTTGCGGTCATCGACAAATATATTTGTTTTTTGGTTGCTCTTAAAACTATCGCTTCTGAGACCAAGTCCGTATTCGGTACGATATTAAAGAAAGCAGAGCCAAAAATATCGCTATACGGATTGAATCTCGATTTTCTAAAGATTGGATGATCGGTAGCGGCCAGCCACCGTCAACTATCCGTTCATCCCTTGGCCATTAATCTCTGCGAACCAATCTTCGGCTACAACGAGGGCAGGGGTGTCCGATCTCGTAGACCTCAAGGCGGCGCTGGTCGTCGCGCTCATCTTCATTCCGCTGGAGCGGCTGTTGCCGCTGCATGCGGAGCAATCGTCGACGCGCCGGCATTGGTTGAACGACGTCGTCTACCTCTTGTTCAACGGCATTCTCACCAGGCTGGGAGGGACCTTTCATGCCCGACAGGATGCCGCAGAAATACGGCACCGATGATCCGGTCCCGCCGCTCTATCATCAGCAGCTTGCCTATCCGTTTGTCGGCAGCGAACGGCTCGCGCAGCCGGCGAGGCTGGCCGAAGCCTCCCCGACGACGGCCGGCAAGTCCGATTGATCTTTTCGCTGGTCAGGCTTGGTCCAGCCACGCTCAGGCGGCGTAGCCGCCATAGCCGCGCGCGACCGGCTTGACCGAGATGATCGGCTGGACTGCGGGCCAGAGGATGCCAGCCGTGACCGCAAAGGTGATCAAGGCATCGCGCGCGGCTTCGGTCGAGATTTCGCCGGCGCGTGCCGCCTCGCAGGCCTTCACCGCGGCGCCATAGCTCAGGCGCCGGCGCGACGGCGGAAACTCGGTCAGGAAATCGTGCATTTCGAACAGCGAGGAGAGCATGCGTTTGTGGCCGGCGCCAACGGTGACGGCAACCGGGGTGAAGAACATTGCGTCGTGCATTCTGGCCTCTCTGTATGGGCGTAAGAGCGACGGGCGCCGCTCTCCGATCGCGGGTTGGACGCCGAAAAACGCGGCTGGCGGCCCGAGGTTCCCTGACAGCGGATTTTGCTTTCGACGCCGTTCCCTGCGTGGCGTCCGCAAATTGGCGCGGGCGCCAGCCGGCGGCTATTTCCACATGCCGCGCATGCGGGCGCCGAGGTCGACCCGGACTTCAGGTCTGTGGCGCGGATCGTCCTTTGCGTGGACGCTCGCCCATGAGGTCTGCTCGAAGGCGCCGAGGATCGAGGCCGGGATGAAGCGGCTGCGCGAGGCATAGACGTTGCGGTCGCCGCGCACCGGCTGGTTGTGCGGATAAAAGCGCTGCGGCGTCACCAGGTGCAGGCCGTCCTTGGCGCGCGTCATTGCGACGTAAAGCAGCCGGCGTTCTTCCTCGATGTCCTCTTTGGTGCCGACGCCGAGATCGGCCGGGATGCAGCCATCGACGGTGTTGAGCACGAAGACATTCTTCCACTCCTGGCCCTTGGCCGAATGGATGGTCGACAGGATCAGATAGTCCTCGTCGCGATGCGGCGGTCCGGCCTGGTCGCTGGTCGCATCCGGAGGATCCAGCGTCAGTTCGGTCAGGAAGCGCTCGCGTGAGGCGTAGCCCGAGGCGATCTGCTCGAGCTGCATGATGTCAGCTCGCCGCGTCGTGGCGTCGTCGTGCATGCGCTCGAGATGCGGCTCGTACCACAGCCTGACCTGTTCGAGATCGGCCGGCCATTTTCCTGTCCGGGCGCGCAGGCCGGAATAGAGCGCAACGAAGGCCGGCCAGTCTTCCGCGGCGCGTTGCGGCGGCCGGTAGCGGGCCAGCCCCATCGCTTCGTCGAGCGACGTCGCCATGGTCTCGACCACGACGCTGGCCGCTGAAGGGCCGATGCCGGGCAGAAGCTGCAGCACGCGAAAGCCGGCGACGCGGTCGCGTGGGTTCTCGGCAAAGCGCAGCACCGCCAGCACGTCCTTGACGTGGGCAGCGTCGAGGAATTTCAGCCCGCCGAACTTGACGAACGGGATGTTGCGGCGCGTCAACTCGATCTCCAGCGGCCCGCTGTGATGCGAGGCGCGAAACAGCACCGCTTGCGATTTGAGCACCGTGCCGGCCTCACGCTCGGCAAGGATCGCCTGGCAGACATAATTTGCCTGTTCGGCCTCGTCGCGCACGCTGACCAGTTTTGGCTTTTGCGAGGATTTGCGCTCCGACCAGAGGTTCTTGGTGAAGCGCTCCGACGCTTCGGAAATAACCGCGTTGGCCGCAGCCAAAATGGTCTCGGTCGAACGGTAGTTGCGCTCCAGCATGATGACATCAGCGGCTCGCGCGAATTGCTGGGGGAAATCGAGGATGTTGCGCACCTCGGCGGCGCGAAACGAATAGATCGACTGCGCGTCATCGCCGACCACCGTCAGTCCGGCGCCGTCCGGCTTCAGCGCCGAAAGGATCGAGGCCTGCAGCCTGTTGGTGTCCTGGTATTCGTCGACCAGCACATGGTCGAAACGGGAGGAAAGATGCGCGGCGATTTCAGGCTCGGCGGCCATCTGCGCCCAGTAGAGCAGGAGATCGTCGTAATCGAGCACGTTCTGTGCCTGCTTGGCCTCGACGTAGCCGGCAAACAGCGCCTTCAGTTGTTCCGCCCAGCCGGCGCACCAGGGAAAGGCCGCGCCCAGCACCTCGCCGAGCGGCGCCTGCGCGTTAACAGTGCGCGAATAGATCGCCAGGCACGTGCCCTTGGTCGGAAACCGGCTTTCGGTCTTCGAAAAGCCGAGCTCATGCCTGGCAAGATTCATAAGGTCGGCGGAATCCTCGCGGTCGTGGATGGTAAAGGCCGGATCCAGGCCGATCGTCAGTGCATAGTCGCGCAGCAGCCGGGCGCCGATGCCGTGAAACGTGCCCGCCCAGGCCAGCGCGTCGGCGATGACGGACGCATCGCGGCCCAGCACCTCGCCGGCAATGCGTTCGACCCGCCTGGCCATTTCTGTGGCGGCGCGGCGTGAGAACGTCATGAGCAGGATGCGTCTCGGATCGGCGCCCTTGACGATCAGATGCGCAACCCGATGGGCCAGCGTGTTGGTCTTGCCGGAGCCTGCGCCGGCAATCACCAGCAACGGCCCGGCGATCTGGCCGTCACCATGCTCGACGGCCAGCCGCTGCTCGGCGTTGAGCTTGGCGAGATAGGCGGGCCGCAAGGTCGAATCATTGATGGCGATGGTCATCGCCCATCAAGCATCGTTTCCGCTTTGTTCGCAACGGGCTAGCGCTGCCCCCGGTCTCTGCCGGGCCATTATCCCTGTGGGGATGGCTGCCTATCGCTGGGGTGCGACGCCCATTGCCGCCGACTGGCGTCGCAAAGCGCGTTCGTCGCCGGGCATCGGCAGCGGTTCGAAATCGTCAGGCACGGCGTCGATCACCTCCTTGGCGAGGCGATAGGTAGCATAGGCGACAAGGCCGGCAATGAGCAGACGGATCATGGCGCGATCTCCTTTGCTTCAACCAACCGCAGAGGCGGCGTTTTGTTCCAGCCGGTGACGCGGCCCGACGCGGTGTGCAACCAAAGCCGAGCCACCTCGTTGCCTTTACCAAGGAGAGGGCAGACCCAGGAGGTTGCCATGAAGAGGCTTCTGATTCTGTTAGCCGCAGGCCTGACGCTGGCGGCCTGCGACAGCGACATCCAGCCAACCAGGGCCCCGGTGCTCGATCAAACCCCGCAGACGGATTCGGCGCCAAAGCCGGCAACTGGTGGCGAACAACCGTCACCGGCGCAATGATCGTCTCAAAATAGGGGGTGAAGCAAAACGGCGCCTGAGGGAAGAAGGCCGGCGCCGCTTGGGAGGAAGCTGAAAGCGCCGGCCAAGCGGGAAAACAGGCCCGCCGCGCGACCAAATATAGCTGAGTCTTTCCTCTGCGTCATGAGGTGAGCCGCATCGCCCCGCTTCATGACGGCGCTCCTGCTCAAAATTGGCAGAAAGACCCTGGAAGAGATCATAGCGCTGAGCCCTCGGCAGGAGCGACCTCAGGCCATCGCCTGCCGCAGCACCGGGCCGCTGGCGATCTCGGCGTCCAGTTGGCACTGCGTCAGCGCCGCCTCGGCCATGATCCACTGCTTGAACAGTTCCACCTTGCGCGCGTAGGGCGCGGTGACCGGGCTGACGAAATACCAGCCCGCGGTGTTGGGGTGATGGACGGCAAACGGCGCCACCAGCCGCTCGGCGCGGATGTCGCTCGCCATATAGGCGCGGTTGGCAACTGCAAAGCCCATGCCGGCATTGGCCGCCTCATAGGACATCATGCAGGAATCGAAAAAGATGCTCTTGGCCTCGCCGAGCACGGAACTCGCGCCGGCAAAACCCAGCCACGACTGCCAGTTCTGTGTGCAGGTGTCCGAATGCAGCAGTGTGAAATGCCTGAGGTCGTCCGGCGTCACCTTTGACAGCGGCTTGTCGCCGAGAATCTCGTGGAACAGCCTCCTGCTGCATACCGGCGTCAAATCCTCCTTGAACAAGAGGTCCGCCGTCAGGTCGGGAAAGCTGCCGTCTCCATAGCGAACCTCCAGGTCGAACTCGGAGGTGGCGAACTCGTTCGTGGCATAGGAGGTCGAGACCCGCATCTCGATTTCGGGATACTGCCGCTGGAACAGCGGCAGGCGCGGAAAAAGCCAGCGCGCGGCGAAAGTCGGCAGCACCGAAATCTTAAGCACATGCGCCTGCGACTGTCCGGTCGCTTCCATGCTGGCTGCCACGATCCGCTCCAGCGCCTCGCGAACGCGCGACACATAGGTCTCGCCCTCGGGCGTCAGAGAAACCGCATTGCCGCCACGCTGGAAGATCTTGAAGCGCAGCTGGTCCTCGAGGCTTTTGACCCGCTGGCTGACGGCGGAAGCAGTAATGAACTGCTCTTCTCCGGCGCGCGTAAAGTTACGGTGCCGGGCGGCACTTTCGACGATCTTCAGCGAGTTGAGGTTGACCTGACTGAGCAGACGCACGCGTTTCGACCTTAAGCTGCGCTTACACTAGCACCAGCATTCCTAATTTTACAGGGGTGGGGAAATTAATCGACTGTTTACCAAGTGATGTCCCCACCCTGGAGAAGTAGAATGAACGCCCATACCATTCCCGATTTGCGCTATGCGATGAGCCGTGAAGCCATTATCGGTCACGAGACAGCCTGGAAAGTGTCGAGTTTTGGCGTAGCGCAGTATCTGCACGGCTACGATCCGGCGTTGCTGGCGGCGATCGAGGAAGCGGCGTTGAAGCTCAAGTCCAGCCACGCCGTGCACAAGCATCTCGATCTGACCTTCATCACCGGCGCCGACCGCTTCATTCCGGAGATCAAGGAACTGCTGCATGACAAGCTGCGCCTCGAACGACTGTCCGACATGATGGGCACCAAGCTCGAGCCTTACCCGCTGTCGATCGTCGGCTCAACCGTCACCTTCATGAATCCCAAGGACGGCGCCGTCGATTGGCATTGCGACGGCGTTCCGGTCACCGAACTCATTCCGCTGTCGATCAGCAATCCGCTGGTTGGCGGCCATCTCGAAATCTACTGCGACGATTCCGAGACCGGCCGCGCCATCCTCGAATCGGGCCGCGAGATTCCGCGCAACCGTATCATGCGCATCGACCATAAGATGAACTACGCAACGCTTGGGCAGTTTCTTGGCGTTCTGCACCGGACGGCACCGATCCAGTTCGGTGAGCGCGTCACGCTGGTGCTCAACCAGCGCTCGGTGGCCAAGCCCTATGTCGACGACAACCGCATGTTTTATCTCGCAGCCGACAATGACCATGATCGCGAATGGGTCAACGAGCTGGCCGAAGACGTCTGGACAAACCAGCTGCCGGCCTATCGCCGCTTCGAGGAAGAACGTCCGGTTGCGGCGGCGACCGATGCGCCGTTCCCGGGCGGCCCAAGGGAATCATGGTAGCCAGAATCATGATAGCCAGAGCATAGAAGTGGACACCGGTTTGACCGTCGATTCGGAAGAAATCATGGTCGGCGATAGGGGCAGGGCGCCATCCCGGTCCTCCCGGGATGGGTCGGGCTCGCCATCGGCGCTGGTTTTTGCCGTTGGCGCGGTCGCGCTATGGTCGACCAACGCGCTGGTCGGCAAATCGCTGCTGGCCAGCCACCCGGTGTCGCTGGTGCAGTTGCTGCAGTTTTGCGGAGCGGCGCTGGTGTTCGCCGTGATCCATTTGGCGAGCCGCAAGAATGCGGCGCCGGAAAACGAAGGCACGTCCGCCCAGGCGATCGCGGTCGGTATCATCGGCTTGGTCGGAACCATGGTGCTGCAATACATCGCCTTTGCCTCCATGCCGGTGATCGAGGCCAATCTCGTCGCCTACACCTGGCCGCTGATGGTCGCGGCGGCGGTCATCATGCTGGGCAAGCCGCAACGCCCCGTGCTCCTCGGCCTCACGGCCGTGGTCGGGTTTGTCGGCGTGGCGCTGGTCATCTCGGGTGGTCGCGGCCAGTCTTTTCTCCAGGGCAGCATCGTCGGCTATCTCGCCGCCTTCGGCTCGGCATTGTGCATGGCGTTCTATTCGATCGCGGTCGCTCGCCTGGCCACACCGTCGGAGCGTTTGCTGTTGCCTTCGGCACTGGTCGGCGTCGGCCTGACCTTGCTTTGGTGTGTTCACGACGGCGCGGCTTGGCCAACTGGCGCGGACCTTCTGCTTGGCCTCTATCTCGGCGCCGGTCCGATGGGGCTGGGCTACTATTTCTGGTCGCGCGCCTTGAAGCTCGAAGGCGGCGGCAAGGTTGCGGTTGTCGCCTATCTGACGCCGATCGCCTCGACGCTGCTGCTGACGCTGTCCGGTGAAAGGCTGACGCTGACCGCGATTGCCGGTGCGGTCCTCGTCATCGGCAGTTGCATTGCGGTGGGCATTGAACGCTCGGAGGCTGAAAACCATGCTTGACGACGATGAACGCCTCGCCAGACAGGAAGCATACTGGCTGATCAAGGAGTTCGGCGCCGAGGCGCCGCTCTATGCCGCGATGAAAGCCGAAAAGGCGATCGAGCAAAAGGATTTCGGGCGATGCGCCCGCTGGAAACGTGTTCTAGAGATATTGGCCGATTCCAGACCCGTCGGCTCCGCAACGGCGAAATCGGCGGCTTCGAAGTATTAGATTTTCTAATTTGCAACGTTGCAACCTGATGTGGAAACATCCTCCTGTACCGATTCTTGATGATTTATTGACCCTTAACGACCCGCTGGGGGGGTGCTGTTAAGTGGATACATCGAGAACACTCTTCAAAAAAATGCCGGCAACTGCATCACCGGCGGGAGAAAAACAAATTGCAAACTCTCGACAATAAGACTGCTATTGAACTGACCGCCGACATTGTATCGGCCTATGTCGGCAACAATCCACTGCCAGCTGCTAGTCTACCGGATTTGATCGCAAGCGTCAGCGCATCGGTTCGCAAGTTGGGCAATGCGGTTGCCGTGGAGGCCCCTGCGCTTAACCCGGCCGTCAATCCGAAGCGTTCGGTGTTTCCTGACCACATCGTCTGCCTTGAGGATGGCAAGAAATTCAAGTCGCTGAAGCGCCACTTGATGACCGATCATGGGCTCAGCCCGGAAGAGTATCGCACCAAATGGGGCTTGCCGTCGGACTATCCGATGGTGGCGCCGAACTATTCCGCAACCCGATCGGCATTGGCCAAATCCTCGGGCCTCGGCCGCAAGCCGGCCGTCCCGGCCGCGGCCAAGCGCAAGACGAAGGCCTGACCCAGGTCGTCTCTGAAAGTTATCAGTTTGCAGTCATGGACGGCGCGCTTCATGCGCGCCGTTTTCATGCCTTATGCCCCCGCCGGCCCCCAAGCCCTTGCGAAGCGCCGCCCTCCCGTGCAAAAGCCCAGGCATGCTTATCATCAACGACCTTTCGCTCCGCATGGCCGGGCGCCTGCTTCTCGACCATGCCTCGCTGACCTTGCCGGCAGGCACCAAGGCTGGCCTCGTGGGCCGCAACGGCACGGGCAAGACGACCTTGTTCAAGGCGATCACCGGCGATTTCCCCTCCGAGACCGGCTCGATCAGCCTGCCCAAAAACACCCGCATCGGCCAGGTGGCGCAGGAAGCGCCGGGCACCGAGGAGCCTTTGATCGAGATCGTGCTCAAGGCCGATCTCGAGCGCTCAGCGCTGCTCGAGGAAGAAAAGACCGCCACCGACGCGCACCGCATCGCCGACATCCATATGCGACTGGCCGATATCGACGCGCATTCGGCGGAATCCCGTGCCGCGACCATCCTTGCCGGCCTTGGCTTCGATGACGCCGCGCAGCGCCGCCCGGCCTCGTCCTTCTCTGGCGGCTGGCGCATGCGTGTGGCGCTCGCCGCCGTGCTGTTTGCCGAGCCCGACCTTCTGCTGCTCGACGAACCGACCAACTATCTCGATCTCGAAGGCACGCTGTGGCTGGAAAACTATGTGTCGAAATATCCGCACACCGTGCTTCTGATCTCGCATGATCGCGACCTGCTCAACCGTGCCGTCAACTCCATTGTCCATCTCGACCAGAAGAGGCTGACTTTCTGGCGCGGCGGCTACGACCAGTTCGAGCGCCAGTACACCGAGCAGAAGGAGTTGCAGGAGAAGGGCCGCGTCAAGCAGGAAGCCGCGCGCAAGCATATGGAGTCCTTCGTCGAACGCTTCCGCGCCAAGGCTTCGAAGGCTAGGCAGGCGCAGTCGCGCATCAAGGCGCTGGAGAAGATGAAGCCGATCGCCGCGATCGTGAACGACACGGTGCGGCCGTTCTCCTTCCCCGAGCCGGTGAAGACGGTTGCCTCGCCGATCATTGCCTTGAACAACGTCAATGTCGGCTACACCGAGGGCCAGCCGATCCTGAAGAAGATGACGCTGCGCATCGATGCCGACGACCGCATCGCGCTGCTCGGCGCCAATGGCAACGGCAAGTCGACCTTCGCCAAGCTTCTGTCGGGCCGGCTGAAACAGGAAACCGGCACCATGACGGTTGCGCCGGGCCTGAAGGTGGCGATCTTCGCCCAGCATCAGCTCGACGATCTCAGGCCGGATGAAAACGCCTACGAGCATGTCCGCCGGCTGATGCCGGAGGCGCCGGAATCGAAGGTGCGTGGCCGCGTTGCCCAGTTCGGCCTGACCACCGAAAAGATGAACACCGCCGCCAAGGATCTGTCCGGCGGCGAGAAGGCGCGCCTTTTGATGGGCCTGTCGGCCTTCGAGGGGCCGAACCTGTTCATCCTCGACGAACCGACCAACCATCTCGACATCGACAGCCGTGAATCGCTGATCCATGCGCTGAACGAATTTCCCGGCGCCGTCATCCTGATCTCGCACGACCGGCATCTTCTGGAGGCTACCGCCGACCGGCTGTGGCTGGTCAAGGACGGCGCGGTCAATCCGTATGATGGCGACCTGGAGGACTACAAGACGTTGGTCACTGGCGTGTCCGGCGACCGCCGCGGCAAGCGCGAGGCCGAGAAGGCATCAAAGGCCGATCGCCGCCGCGATGCGGCCGCGCGCCGCGCCGCCTTCGAACCCCTGGCCAAGGAGATCCGCGCCACCGAGGCGCTGATGGACCGGTTGCGCAAGCGCATCGACCTGATCGAGGACGAGCTGGCCAATCCGGCGGTGTACGAGAAGGACCCGTCGACAGCGACCCGGCTCGCCAAGGAGCGCTCGCAGCTGGCACAGCAACTGGCCGGCCATGAGGAAAAATGGCTGACCATGTCGGCGGAGTATGAGGAAGGCACGGCGGAGTGAGTGGCTAATCTCCCCCACAGGTGGGGAGATTGGCTACCCATCTGGCCCTACACGCCGCATCCGGAACCGGCTAAATACGCCCCCATGAACCAGCACACCAAACTTCGCATCGGGCACTCCGCCTGTCCGCATGATTGTCCGTCGACCTGTGCACTCGAGGTCGAACTTCTCGATGGCAACCGCATCGGCCGCGTCCATGGCGCCAAGGCCAACACCTACACATCCGGAGTCGTCTGCGCCAAGGTCGCGCGCTATGCCGACCGCGTCCATCACCCCGACAGGCTGCTGAAGCCGCTGGTGCGAGCCGGCGCCAAGGGCGACGGCGTCTGGAAGGAAGCGAGCTGGGAGGCGGCGCTCGACCTCGTCGCCGAAAAATTCATCGCGGCCGAGGAAAAATACGGATCGGAGACCGTCTGGCCCTATTACTATGCCGGCACGATGGGGCTGGTGCAGCGCGACGGCATCGACCGGTTGCGCCACGCGAAAAAGTATTCCGGATTCTTCGGGTCGATCTGCACCAACCTGGCCTGGACCGGCTGGATGATGGGGGCGGGCGCCTTGCGCGGTCCCGACCCGCGCGAAATGGCGAAATCCGACTGCGTCGTGATCTGGGGCACCAATGCCGTGGTCACGCAGGTCAATGTCATGACCCACGCCATCAAGGCGCGCAAGGAACGCGGCGCGAAAATCGTCGTTATCGACGTCTATGAAAATGCCACCATGAAGCAGGCCGATATGGGCCTGGTGCTGAAGCCCGGTACCGACGGAGCGCTTGCCTGCGCGGTCATGCATGTGTTGTTTCGCGAAGGGATGGCTGACCGCGCCTACCTCGAAAACTACACCGATGACCCCAAGGGGCTCGAAGCGCATCTCGTCACCCGTACGCCGGAATGGGCTGCCGCCATCACCGGTTTGACGGTCGCCGAGATCGAAGCCTTTGCCCGCCTCGTCGGCACGACGAAGAAGACCTATTTCCGCCTTGGCTACGGCTTTTCCCGGCAGCGCAATGGCTCGGTCAACATGCATGCGGCGTCCTGCATCGCCGCCGTGACCGGCGCCTGGCAGTATGAAGGCGGCGGCGCCTTCCACTCCAACTCCGGCATCTTCAAGCTGAACCAGGATGTGCTGGAAGGCACGAAGATGCGCGACCCCTCGATCCGCCATCTCGACCATTCGCGCATCGGCCCGGTGCTGACCGGTGCCGCGGACGCGCTCTATGGCGGTCCGCCGGTGACGGCGATGCTGATCCAGAACACCAATCCTGTGAACGTCGCACCCGAGCAGCGGCTGGTGAAGCAGGGTTTCCTGCGCGACGACCTGTTCACCTGCGTGCACGAGCAGTTCATGACCGATACGGCAAAGCTCGCCGATATCGTGCTGCCGGCAACGATGTTCCTGGAGCATGACGACGTCTACAAGGGGGGCGGCAACCAGCACATCACGCTTGGGCCCAAACTGATCGAGCCACCGGAAGGCCCGCGCACCAACCATTTCGTCATCGAGCAACTGGCCGAGCGTCTCGGCGTTGCCGACCGCTCGGGTTTTGGCCTGACCGAGCAGCAGCATATCGACATCCTCCTCGGCAAGCGCGGGCTGGGCAGCTTTGCCAGCCTTAAGGAAGACAAGTGGGTCGACTTGCAACCGGATTTCGATGATGCGCATTTCATCGGTGGCTTCGGGCACGCCGACAAGAAATTCCACTTCCGCGCCAACTGGAGCGGGCAGGCAGCGCCCAACCGGCCGCCGAAAAGTATGGGCCTGTTCGGCCCAGTGGCCGAGCTGCCGGAATTCCCCGACCATGTCGACCTGATCGAGGTGGCAGACGCCGAGCATCCGTTCCGGCTGACGACATCACCGGCGCGCAACTTCCTCAATTCGACATTTTCGGAAACTCCGGTGTCGAAAGCCAAGGAAGGCCGGCCGGAACTCTTGTTGCATCCGGACGATGCCGCAGCGCTCGGATTGGGCGATGGCGACCGTATCGAGGTCGGCAACCGGCGGGGCGAAGTGGTGCTGCACGCAAAGCTGTTCGACGGCATCAAGCGTGGCGTGGTTATCGCCGAAGGCATCTGGCCGAACAGCGCGCATGAGCGCGGCGAGGGGATCAATGTGCTGACCGGCGCCGACGCGCCCGCACCCTATGGCGGTGCTGCCTTCCACGACAACAAGGTCTGGCTGCGGCCGGCTGGTTGATCAGCGTTATCCAGTCAATGGCACCGTCAGCCCGACCTTGACCCGGTCCATGGCAACGAAGGTGCGGAATTTTCGGACATTCTTGCTGTCGAAGAACAGTTTGCGTGTCAGCGCCTCATAGGCGCCCATGTCGGCCACGGTGATGACCAGGATGAAGTCGGCCTCGCCGGTGACGTAGTAGCATTGCTGCACTTCGGGCGCCGCCGAGAATTGTCGCTTGGCCGCGTCGATCAGGTCCGAGCGTTCGCTCTCCAGTTCCACTTCGACGAAGATGGTGATCGGCTGGCCGACCGCCGCCGGCTCGATGACCGCGACGTTACCGGCAACGACGCCCGAATGTTCCATGCGCTTGATGCGGCGTTGCACTGCCGGCGCCGACAGGTTGACGGCCTCGCCGATCAGCCGCTGCGGCGTGGTGTTATCTAGCTGCAGGATGGCCAGGATGGCGAGGTCGAAACTGTCGAGTGAAGGCGATTGAGGCAAAGCGTTATCCCGGCGAAACAAACTTGCATTTCGAAACGCCAATTACAGCGCCCTTTGCGCCTTCGCTGCAATATGATTTCGTGTGACCCTCAAGGAGGCCGTTCGTGTTCCTGCTCAACAATAATGCCTTGCACCGCCGACCGCTCGATCCGGTCGATGCCGAAACGCTGGGGGTTGCCGGCGCCGACACGGTCGAGCGCTTTCTTGCCCATCGCGACAATCACCAGGCAACGCCGCTGCATGCGCTGCCGGCGCTGGCCGGCGAACTCGGCCTCGACGCCGTCCACATCAAGGATGAAGGCTTTCGCCTCGGCCTCGGCAGCTTCAAGGCGCTGGGTGGCGCCTATGCCGTGTTTCGCCTGGTGCTGGAGGAGGCGAGCCGGTCGCTCGGCCGGCCCGTCGATGTGGCCGATCTCGACCGGCCCGAAATTCGGTCGGTCGCTGCCGGCATGACGGTGGCCTGCGCCACCGATGGCAATCACGGCCGCTCGGTTGCGCAAGGGGCGCAGCTTGTCGGCGCCAAGGCGGCAATCTTCGTTCACGCCGGCGTCAGCGAGGAGCGCATAGCAGCCATCGCTCGCTATGGCGCCGAGATGATCCGCGTCGACGGCAACTATGACGACTCGGTCAGGCAAGCCGCGCAGGTTTCGGCCGAGAAGGGCTGGACGGTGGTGTCCGACACCTCATGGCCGGGCTATGAGCGCATCCCCGGTCTCGTCATGCAGGGCTATACGGCGATCGTGCGCGAAGCCTTGCGTCAGTTGCCGCAGCCGCCAACCCACGTCTTCGTGCAGGCCGGTGTCGGCGGCATTGCCGCCGCGGTGGCAGGCCATTTCGCCATCGTGCTCGGCGACACCAGGCCGACCTTCGTCGTGGTAGAGCCGGCGCGCGCAGCCTGCGTTGTCGCGGCCGCCCAGGCGGGCGGCGTGGTCAAGGTTGCGCACGATCAGCCGACGGTGATGGCGATGCTGGAATGCTATGAGGCCTCGGCGGTCGCCTGGCGCGTGCTGGCGCGTGTCGCCGATGCCTTCATGACGGTGGACGAGGACGAGGCCGTCGCGGTGATGCGGCGGCTTGCCCGACCGGCTGGCGGCGATCCGGTGATTGTCGCTGGCGAGAGTGGCGGCGTCGGCCTTGCCGGGCTGATCCGCGCGGCGGCCGACAGCAAGGCTGCTCTCGGGCTCGATAGCCAATCCCGCGTGCTGCTGATCAACACCGAAGGCGCCACGGACCCGCATCGCTATGCCGAGCTGGTCGGCATGACACCGGCCGATGTGATGGCCGGCAGGACGGCAGCCGGGGCATTGGCATGATCGGGATCGATGAACAGCGCCTGCTTGGCCGTATCCGTGAGCTCGGCGGCATAGGCCGTGACGACGATGGCAGGCTGATCCGGCTCGCCGCCTCCGACACTGACAGGCAAGGCCGCGACCTCTTCGTCGGCTGGCTCAAACAGGCCGGGCTGGAAATCGCCATCGACCGGGTCGGCAATATCTTCGGCATCTGGCAAAGTGCCGATAATGCCGGGCAGGCGCCGCTGCTCATCGGTTCGCACATCGACACCGTCATCGATGCCGGCATCTATGATGGCTGCTATGGCGTGCTTGCCGGGCTGGAGGTGATCGAGACGCTGCAGGCCTCTGGGTTCTCGCCTTCGCGTCCCATCGCGGTCGCCGCTTTCACCAATGAGGAAGGCGTTCGCTACACGCCCGACATGATGGGATCGCTGGTCCATGCCGGTGGTGAAGCCGCGGACGCTATGTTGGCCGCCATTGGCACGGACGGCAGCGTGCTCGGTGAGGAACTCGCCCGCATCGGCTATGCCGGCCACAAGGAACCTGGCTTCCTCGAGCCGCACGCCTATCTGGAGCTGCATATCGAGCAGGGACCGGTGCTGGAACGCGAAGGCGTGGCGATCGGCGCGGTCGAGAATTTGCAAGGCATTTCCTGGCAGCGCATCACCATCGATGGCGCCGCCAACCATGCCGGCACCACGCCGATGTCGATGCGCAGCGATGCCGGCCACGCCGCCGCTCGTGTCATCACCTTCCTGCACGACCGGGCCACGGCTTCCAACGGGCCGACCGTGGTTACGGTCGGCACGATGCGCTTCGAGCCGAATGCCATCAACGTCATCCCCTCGCGCGCCGTGTTCACCATCGATTTGCGCGATCCCGACGAACAGCGCCTGCAGGCGCATGAGGCAGCCCTTGATGCCTATCTCGAAGAGCTTGCCGTTTCGGAGAATGTATCGATCTCGGTCGAGCGGCTCGCTCGCTTCGAGCCGGTGCTGTTCGACATCGGCATCGTCGAACGGATCGAGGCGGCCGCGAAAGACCGTGGTCTCGCTGTGAGGCGCATGACCTCCGGCGCCGGCCATGACGCGCAAATGATGGCGCGCATCGCGCCGGCGGCGATGATCTTCGTGCCAAGCGCCGGCGGCATCAGCCATAGTCCGCTCGAACATACCGAGGATGCCGAGCTTGTCGCCGGCGCCAACATCCTGCTTGATGTCGCCATCCAGCTTGCAAAATAGGTCGGAGAAAATGACCGAATTCGATCGTGATGCGCTGAAGCGGGAGATGACCGGCTGGCGGCGCGACCTGCACGCGCATCCAGAGTTCGGCTTCGAGGAAAAGCGTACTGCCGCATTCGTCGCCGCCAAGCTGCGTGAATTCGGGCTGGACGACGTCGCGGAGGGCGTCGGCGGCACCGGCGTCGTCGGCACGCTGAAGCGCGGCAGCGGCAACCGGGCGATTGCGCTCAGGGCCGATATGGATGCGCTGCGCATCACCGAGCAGTCGGCCGCAAGCTATCGTTCGCAAAACCCCGGCTTCATGCATGCCTGTGGCCATGACGGCCACACCACCATGCTCCTTGGCGCCGCGAAGCTGCTGGCCACTGAGGGCGGGTTCGATGGCACCGTGCGTTTCGTCTTCCAGCCGGCCGAGGAGTGGGGCAAAGGCGCCTTGGCGATGCTCGATGACGGCCTGATGCAGCGTTTTCCCTTCGACGAGATTTTTGGGCTGCACAACATGCCGGGCCTGCCCATCGGGCATCTGGAAACCCTTGCCGGCCCGTTCATGTCGGCGGAGGACAATTTCGAGATCGTGCTCAAGGGGGTCGGCGGTCATGCGGCGCGACCGCATTCCGCGAACGCCGCCTGCGCGCTGGTCACCAATCTGCAGACTATCGTCTCGCGTCGGCTGAGCCCCGCCGACATTGCGGTGGTTTCGGTGACCGAGCTGATCACCGACGGCACTCGTAACGCGCTGCCTGGTCTTGCCCGCATCCTCGGTGATTCCCGCTCTTTCCGTCCTGAAGTCAGCGCCGAGATCGAGCGGCAGATGCGGGTCATCACAGCGGGCACAGCCGCCGCTTACAATGTCTCCGCCGAGGTCACCTACAGCAGGGAATTCGTGCCGTTGCAGAATGACGCCGAACTGGTCGACGAGGCCTTTGCCGCCGCACGGCGCGTGCTGTCCGACAACGCCGTCGGCGTCGCGGCCGAGCCGATGACCGGCTCGGAGGATTTCGCCCGCTTCCTCGATCATGTGCCGGGCTGCTTCGTCTTCCTCGGCAATGGAGAGGCTTCCGCGCCACTGCACAATTCCAGCTACGACTTCAACGATGACGGGCTGTTGCATGGCACGAATTTCCACGCCGCCATCGTCAGGCAAAGACTAGGCGGCGAAGCCGGCAAATGACCGCGGCCTGATTGCGGGTCCGGCTTCGCTGTTGGCCCAAACGGCTGCGCTGGTCCCAGCCAGCTCCCGGGTTTAGGGGACATAACCTGTAGCCGGAGATTGCACGCCAATGGCCAGGGTTTCGCTTCTGGGAATACCGCATGATGAGAACTCGTCCTATCTGAAGGGCGCGGCCGCGGCGCCCGCGCTGATCCGGCGCGAACTCGGCAGCGATGCCCACTCCTCCTGGAGCGAGACCGGCTTCGATGTGGCGGACAGTTTTCTCGATCATGGCGACATCGACTTTTCCGGAACCGGCGACCCGTGGGAACGGATCGAAGCCGAGGTCGGCCGCGCCATGGATGCCGGCCATCCGCTGATCAGCCTCGGCGGCGACCACGCGATCGCCTGGCCGGTGCTGCGCGCCGTGCGCCATCGCCACTCCAGGCTGACGGTCGTCCAGATCGACGCCCATCCCGACATCTACGATGCGTATCAGGATAACAAACGCTCGCACACGTCGTCTTTCGCGCGCATTCTGGAGGAAGGACTGGCCGACCGGCTGGTCCAGATCGGCTTGCGCACGATTAACGACGAGCTTCGTGACCGGCTGGCGCACTTTGGCGTCGAGGTGATCGAGGCGCGTCATTTCAGCGAGGATCTGCGGCTGGATCTCAAGACGCCGGTCTATCTCACCGTCGATCTCGACGGGCTCGACCCGGCCTGTGCGCCCGGCGTCTCGCACCGCGAACCCGGTGGTCTTACAACCCGGCAAGTGATCAACCTGATCCAGCGGATCGATCAGCCGATCGTCGGGGCCGATGTCGTCGAATACAATGTGAACCAGGATGTCTCCAACCTGACCGCGCTGGTCGCCGCCAAGCTGGTGAAGGAGATCGCCGGCATGATGATCAAGACGCATGGCGCAGCTTGAATCAATCTGGCAAGGCGGTATGCCAGAAGATTGTTCGGTAAAGCATTTCCAGTGAGAGCCGCATGCCGCAGCTATTGAAGATTGCCATAGCCGGGGCGCTCGGCCGCATGGGACGGCAGATGGTCGATGCCGTCGAGGCTGATCCCAGGCTACAGCTCGTGGCGCGGTTCCATCGGCCGGGCAACACCAGTGAGGGGCTGGTCGATCGTGACGAGGCGCTGGCGCTTGCCGATGTCGTCATCGACTTCACCACGCCGGCTGCCTCGGTCGAACTGGCGCAGGCTTGCGCCGCGCGCGGTGGCCCGCCGCTGGTCATCGGCTCGACCGGCTTCGAGCCGGCCGAGCTCGCCGCCATCGCCACCGCTTCGAAGTCCGTCGCCATCGTGCGCTCCGGCAGCTACTCGCTCGGGCTCAACATGCTGGCCGGGCTGGTCGAGCAGGCGGCGCGGGCGCTTGGTTCCGACGATTGCGATATCGAAATCCTCGAAGCGCATCACCGCTTCAAGGTCGATGCGCCGTCTGGCACGGCGCTGATGCTGGGCGAGGCGGCCGCGCGCGGACGCGGCGTCGATCTCGACGATGTCGCGAGACGCGCTCGCGACGGCGTCACCGGTCCGCGCCCCGCCGACGAGATCGGCTTTGCCGTGCTGCGCGGCGGCAGCATCGTCGGCGAGCACAGTGTGAATTTCCTCAGCCAAGGCGAGACGCTCACGCTTTCGCATTCCGCCGGTGACCGCTCGATGTTCGCCCTCGGGGCCATAGCGGCGGCGCTCTGGGTCGCCGGCCGGCCGCCCGGCGAGTACGACATGCGCGACGTTCTGGGTCTCGACAAAAGCGCCGGGCACTGACCCTGCCAGTCCCTTGCAGGGCTGCGGTTGTGGCTGCTTTCCCGCCATCGACGCACCGTATCGTGACCGATGAGCGCCGGCTCAGCGATTGGTCGCATCGTATAGCCAGTGCTATAGACTAACTACTTGATATCACGATAGAAAATTTCCATCGCCGCGTCATTCAGTGGATTTCAAGATCGAACCGAACGGTTCGGTTCGCACATTTTTGTGATTGGTAATGTCAACAAGGCAGACCCAAATCGGGGTAGTCCGAGCGACGCGAATTCCTCCCAAGGCACGCCACTAGACGGACAGGACCAGATATCTGGAGTACTTAAAATGACCAAGATCGCTCTTACCGCTGCCGCCCTCCTCGTTGCCACCGGCACCGCTTTCGCAAGCAGCGACCACTACGGCTCTGACGGTGTCAACCAGCCCGCTGTGACCGCGTCGACCGCTCCGGCCGGCAACATCGACCACAGCTATACGGCCTCGATCGGCCAGCCGGCCACCTTCGGCGGCTTCACGATCAAGGGCGACTCGAACCAGCCGCAATCCGGCCAAGGCATCTGGGGCCGTTGATTTCTGGCAAATCGTCGACCACAAAGAGCGGCGGGCTTGGCCCGCCGCTCTTGTTTTTTGCGCAGCCGGCTTGGGTTCCGCGCGGTCTGAATCAACTCGGCAGCGATCTATCCTATCTTCTTGTTTGCACGTCATCTTTCTAGGCCGCGCTTGGCGATCGTCGTTCGCGGCCGGCCCGTTTCCGTCCCCCAAAATTCGAGAAAAAGCGCAGCGTCCGGGAACAAAGCCTTGCCGCTGAAGGATCGTGGCGAGAGCGGGGCCATCCTCGCAAGGCGCCGTTTGACCGACCAACAAGGAACGATGAAATGAGCAAGATCACTCTCGCGGCCGTTGCCGTCCTGATGGCGACAGGCGGCAGCCTTTGCCGTCAGCGACCACCACGACGGCGGCGGCAGCGGCAGCAACCACTATGGCTCGGACGATTGGCAGCAGCCCGTTGTCAAAACCACGACGACCACGGCTTCGATCAAGAAACCGGTCCAGCCGGCTCAGGAACCGGTCAGGCCGGGCAGTGACCGCCACCGTTTCGGCAACCACTGAGCGCGTTTGGGCTTCGGCGTCAGCCCAAATCCTTCGGCCTGATGCAATGCGTCAACCGGGCTGTGCCGAGGGCGAGATCCGCCCAGCCATCATCGACGACAAAGCGGGCAAGGGCGCCGGTTGGGAATTTCTCTTCGAGCTCCCTGCGAGCTCCGGCATCCGATCGTGGACCGGCAAGCCGGCGCGCAAAATCCTCCATGCCGGGATTATGGCCCAGCACCAGGAGACAGCCAGCCGATGTGATGGCCTGTTGCACCTCGGCCAGTATGTCGCCAGCAGTGGCCCCGAAGAGCGCTTCGGCAAACTCCACCGATACTTTCGCCGGCAGTTCTGCCGAGACCAGCCGCCATGTCTCACGCGTGCGCAGCGCCGGCGACACCAGCGCCAGGTCAGGCAGCCAGTCACGCCTGGTCAGTTCGCGCCCCATCAGCGGCGCTGCCTTCAGTCCGCGCGGGGCAAGCGGCCGGTCGAAATCGGCAAGCGCCGGATTGTCCCAGCTCGACTTGGCGTGGCGCAGCAGGAGCAGCTGTTTCATCGATTTCACCTCAAGCGATCTGCTTGTCGGCGGCCTCGCGCAAGACCTCTTCTCCCCACTGGTTCAGGCTCTTGCCTGCGACTTCCGCTGCCAGCGCGACTTTCGAATGGACCGAGGGATCGACGCGAAGCATGAGATTTCCGGAATAGGGTTTTTGCGGCGATTTGCCGATTTTTGCGCAGGTTTCGACATAGTCGTCCACAGCCTCATGGAAGGCTGCTTTCAGCCCCGCGACAGTTTCCGAATGGAACGATACACCGTCGCGAATTCCGGCAATCCGGCCGAAGAAAATCTCGTCGGCATCGTCATACTCGACACGGGCGGAATAGCCCTTGTAGGTCATCGCATTCATGGTTTCACTCCGATTCTCGACAGGAATTGGCGAGCATCTCTCACTTGGTATCGTTTCGCTTCCTTGGACGGGTGCGGCCTGTGAAAGGTCTCAACCTCGCCCTTGAACACAAAACGCACGCGCGAGCCGCTTCCCTCGATCACCTGGCAACCGACCGCCATCAGCAAGGTTTCGATGGTGAGCCATTCGATGCTGTCTGAAACTGGGTCGGTGAATATCGCCCTGAGCACGCGCTTATGCTTGCTGTTCATGCAAGCATAATTAGACCGGAGTGACTGAAAATGCAATCAAATTGTGATTGCAGAAAGGGCCTAAGGCGTGATCCGCGCCAGATGCTCGAGGTCGCGCTCCTCGCGCAGCGGGTCGGGCGCCATCACCACCGAAGTTCCGTTGTCGGCGTCGTCGGCGAAGTGCGCCAAAACCGTGCGGCCGCCTTCCATGCGCGCCTTGCCGTCGGCCACCAGCCCGAGCGCCAGTGCATAGAGCCGGTGCTCGGCCTTCAGCACACGGGCGGCAAGTGTGTCCTCGTTGTCGCCGACCATCACCGGCACCGCGGCTTGTGCGATGATCGGGCCGTCATCCATCTCGGGCGTGACGAAATGCACCGTGCAGCCATGGATGCGCATGCCGGCGCGCAAGGCGCGCGCGTGTGTGTCCAGCCCTTTGAAAGCCGGCAGCAGGGCAGGGTGGATGTTGAGCATGCGCCCCTGCCATTTCTCGACCAGGCCGCGCGAAAGGATGCGCAGATAGCCGGCCAGCGCCACGATCTCGGCATTGAACGCAATCAGCGCGGCGTCGATAGCCGTATCATGCGCTTCCTTGCTGGCATGGTCGGCGCGCACGATGACCTTGGTCGGGATGCCCCGCGCGGCTGCGATGCCGAGACCGGCGGCGTTCGCCCTGTCGGAAATGACGCCGACGATCTCGGCCGGATAGGCCGGATCGCTGGCGGCGGCGATCAGCGCCGTCATGTTGGAGCCGCGTCCCGAGATCAAGACAACCGTGCGTTTCCTGCTCATAGGCCGATCGAGCCCCGATAGATGACGCCGGCGTCGCGGCGCGGCACGATGCGGCCGATTGGCGTCACCGTCTCGCCGGCCTCCTGCAGCACGGCGGCGACCTGCGCGGCCTGGCCGGAGGCGACGACGAGGATCATGCCGACGCCGCAGTTGAAGGTGCGCATCATCTCTTCCGGCGCCACGCCACCGGTTTTCGCCAGCCAGGAAAAGACCGGCGGCACATCGATGGCATTGAGGTCGAGCTCGGCGGAAAAGTCCTTTGGCAGGACGCGCGGGATGTTTTCGGGAAAGCCGCCGCCGGTGATGTGGGCCAGCGCCTTGATGCCATGCGTGTTGCGGATCGCCTTGAGGATCGACTTCACGTAAATGCGCGTCGGCTCAAGCAGCGCCTCGGCCAGCGTCGCCTCGTCGTTGAACGGCGCCGGATCGCTCCAGGCAAGCCCACTGACGCCGACGATGCGGCGAACCAGCGAAAAACCGTTGGAATGCAGGCCCGACGAGGCAAGGCCCAGCAGCACGTCGCCCTCGACAATATCGTCGGTCGGCAGCAACTGACCGCGTTCAGCCGCGCCTACGGCAAAGCCGGCAAGGTCGTAATCGTTGCCATGATACATGCCGGGCATTTCGGCCGTCTCGCCGCCAATCAGCGCGCAGCCGGCCTGCCGGCAGCCCGTTGCGATGCCGCCGACGATCGCCGCCCCCTGCTCGGGGTCGAGCTTGCCGGTGGCGAAATAGTCGAGGAAGAACAGCGGCTCCGCCCCTTGCACGACGATGTCGTTGACGCACATGGCGACGAGGTCGATGCCGATCGTGTCATGCTTGCCGGCATCGATGGCGATCTTCAGCTTGGTGCCGACGCCGTCATTGGCGGCAACCAGCACCGGATCTGTGAAACCGGCGGCCTTGAGGTCGAACAGGCCGCCAAAGCCGCCGATCTCGCCATCGGCGCCCGGCCGGCGCGTCGCGCGCACCAGCGGCTTGATCTTTTCGACCATGAGGTTGCCGGCATCGATGTCGACGCCCGCCTCGGCATAGGTGAGCCCGTTCTTGCGCTTGGCCCGGTCGCCCTTGCTCATCGTCGGCGCATCCCTGTTTCCGTTGCGGGCTCTTCGCATGAATGGTTTCGGGGGGCAAGGATGACCGCGCCTGCCACGCCGTTTGGCTCGACAAAAGCGTGGATATTCTTGGGTTGCACCCTCACGGCGCGCCCTTGCCGTCCTCCGTCGCATTTGGCCGAAGATCGTTCAGAATATCGGCGCTAGCCGGGCGGCGGCAGTCACGACCGTCTTTGGTTCCGACTGCGCGCTGCTGACGTCCGGCTCAAACAGACCCAAACAGGCTCAAACAGACTGGGCGTCCTGTTTTCTGCCTTCGTCGCCGTGGATAGCCAAGCCCTTCGCCGCTGGTCCTTGCGTCCGCACCTCGTCTCCATCATCTATCAGCGGAACAAGACATGGCGGGACATGCCTTTGACCATCCCCAATTTGATCACCATCATGCGCTTTGTTCTGGTCCCGGCCGTGGTGCTGGCGATGCTGAACATGCGCTGGGACTGGGCGTTTGCCGGCTTTCTCGTTGCCGGCATTTCCGATGGCGTCGACGGCTTTATCGCCCGCCGCTTCAACCAGCATTCGAAACTCGGCGCCTATCTCGATCCGATGGCAGACAAGGTGCTGCTGGTCTCGGTGTTCGTGGTCATGGGCTTTATCGGCGAGCTGCCGCTGTGGCTGGTGGTCACCATGGTGTCGCGCGATGCTCTGATCATCTGCGCCGTGCTTTTGTCCACGGTTATGGCACACCCGGTCGAGATGAGGCCGCTCTATGTGTCCAAGGCCAACACCGCCGCCCAGATCGTGTTGGCGGCCGTGGTGCTGGGCGAACTTGCCCTTGGCCTTCACCTCGACCCGCTCAGGCCCGCGCTCATATTGCTGTCCGGGGTCTTGACCGTGGCTTCGGCCGCAGCCTATCTCGTGGCTTGGCTGAGGCATATGAGCGGCTATGGCGAAGGCTCCACCCCGGGTAGTTGATAACAGTGCCGCGACTGCAGCGGTAGCAGATGCGGCTGCGTCGGCAGCGTTTCGCCGCCAGATTTTCTTCTGGCTGGGTACGGCCGTATTCCTGGCGCTGTTCCTCTACATCTTCTCCAGCATCCTGCTGCCGTTTGTCGCCGGCATGGTGCTTGCCTATTTCCTCGATCCGGTCGCCGACCGGCTGCAGCGCCTCGGCCTGTCCCGGCTGATGGCGACGGTGGTCATCCTCATTGCCTTCATCATCCTGCTGGTGCTGGCCTTCGTCATCCTGATTCCGGTGCTGGCCACGCAGATGGCTGATTTCGCCAGCAAGCTGCCGGAATATCTGACCCGGCTGCAGTCGCTGATCACCAGCTTCGACCCGAAATGGCTGGAGCAGAAATTCGGCGTCAACGCCAATGGCCTGCGCGACGGCTTGAATTCGCTGCTCACCTCGGGCTTCGGCCTGCTGAGCACCGTTTTCACCTCGATCTGGAGTTCCGGCGTGGCGCTGGTCTCGGTGGTCAGTCTGTTCGTGGTCACCCCGGTCGTTGCCTTCTACATGCTGCTCGACTGGGACCGCATGGTGGCGGTCGTCGACAGCTGGGTGCCGCGCGATTATGTCGGCACGGTCAGGGCGATCTTCAGGGACATCAACACCGCGACCGCCGGCTTCGTGCGCGGCCAGGGCACGCTGTGCCTGGTGCTCGGCGCCATGTACGCCACCGGCCTGACGCTGACCGGGTTGAATTTCGCCATCCTCATCGGCCTGTTCGCCGGGCTGATCTCCTTCATTCCCTATGTCGGCTCGCTGACCGGCCTGGTGCTGGCCGTCGGCGTTGCTTTCGTCCAATTCTGGCCGGACTGGACCATGATCGTCGCCGTCGCAGTGGTGTTCTTCATCGGCCAGTTCATCGAGGGCAACATCCTGCAGCCAAGGCTGGTCGGAAAAAGCGTCGGCCTGCATCCGGTGTGGTTGATGTTCGCGCTGTTTGCCTTCGGCGCCCTGTTCGGCTTCGTCGGCCTGCTGATTGCTGTGCCGGCCTCGGCCGCGGTTGCCGTGCTGGTGCGCTTTGCCATCGCCAGGTATCTGGAATCGCCGCTCTACAAGGGACACTCCACCGAGCCCGTCCCGCCGCTCCCCGCCGATCGCGGCGGGGGCCACCGCTCGCCGCGCGGCTGAACGTGGCTGATCCAAAGAGCGAACCGCCGCGCCAGCTGCCGCTCGACCTTGGCCACGGCACCGGCTATTCGCGCGACGAGCTGGTGGTGTCGGCCACCAACCGCGAGGCGGCGGCCTTGGTCGACCGCTGGCCGGACTGGCCCTCGCCGGTGATCGTACTGGCCGGCCCGGCCGGTTCCGGCAAGACACATCTGGGCTCGATCTGGCAGGCGCGAGCCAACGCCATGGCGGTGGATGCCCAGCGCATCGGCAATGTCATCACCGGGCTTGGCGGCAGGCCGGTGCTGATCGACGATGTCGACAGTACAGCGATCGACGAGGCGGGCCTGTTCCACCTCATCAATGAAGTGCGCGGCGCCGGGTCCACCTTGCTGTTGACGGCGCGGCGCTTCCCCGCGGCGTGGGGGGTAACGCTGCCCGATCTCGCCTCGCGGCTGAAGGCGGCGGCAACCGTCGAGATCCATGAGCCGGACGACCTGCTTCTGGCCGGCGTCATCACCAAACTGTTCGCCGACCGCCAGGTCGAGGTCGAGCAGCATGTCGTGCAATATCTCGTGCGCCGCATCGAGCGCTCACTGGCCACCGCCATGCGTGTGGTCGAACGGCTCGACCGCACCGCGCTCGAGCGCAAGACGCCGATCACAAGGGCGCTCGCCGCCGAGATCGTCAGTGCCATGGACGAGGGGCAGGGCGAGTTCGAGATTTAAGGCTGTAGAGGGAGAAGACTCCGCGCCTGTCCCATTTCGGGAAAACATATGCTGGCATCCATCTTGCAAAACTGCGTCTGCCGGCTGACCCCGGTCCTGATCACGTTCCTGATCGGGTTGTAGGCTCGCCGGGAGTGATGATTGGGGTTCTCGCCCGGCGAGCTTGCCTTCAGGCAGAATGATCGCCAGAATGTTCAGCAGAAGGGCGCGCTCCCTTTACGCCCACAACGGGGCCAGATACCGCACCAGCAGGTAGACCGCCGTATGCGCCGCCACGTAGGACGCGGCGACGACGACAAAGAACGCCAGGCTGGCGGGCCACGACCGGGGTGGGCCCTGCCTCTTGCTCGGCCGGTTGTTCCAGATCCACAGCGCAGCACAAATAATGGCCCAGACGACCACGAACGGGATCGCGATGCCGAGATAAGCGAAGTAGGCAGGGCCTATCAGCGACAGCCATGCCTCGAGACCAAGCATCCGCACCCCCTTTTTGCCGTAGTCTAGACCGGCAACGGTGATGGAAGCGAGGAGATTATCCGTCAGGCGAGCATCCGCGTTAGATATGGGCCGTCGACGTGAACCCGTGGCGCCCCGACGTGGCTTGCAGGCGCACTGCGACACCAGATCGCCGGCTGTCATCAGGCCGGTGGCAATCGCGATAACCAGGCATGCCAGAAAGACGATGATTCCGAGCCGGAAGCGGGACAACGCCTGGCGGATGCCAGGGCCGCGCAGGGACGGACTTTACGGGGGGAGAAAAATGGTCGGAGTGGAGAGATTCGAACTCCCGACCCTCTGGTCCCAAACCAGATGCGCTACCAGGCTGCGCTACACTCCGAGGCCCTGCGGCTATAAGGTTCCAGGCCCTGCGGCGCAACCCCTAAAACGTCAAACCGGACCTGGCGGTCTGCGCTCCCCCGCAATCCTGGCAGCGATCGCCTTGGCCTGGATGCGGGCATTGGCGAAGCAGCCGCGGATGCTCGGCCGCATTCCGGTGAACCACAGGCCCGGCAGCTTTGGATCGTGGTCGGCGCCGTTGAACAGCGGCACGCCCATTTCGTCGAGCACGCCGAGCTTGCCCAATATGGTCTCGAGCCCGGTGCGGTAGCCGGTCGCCGCGATGACGATATCGGGCTGGATCGTCACGCCATTGTCGAAAATGACAGTGTCGCGGGTGAATTCCCGCACGGTCGGCAGCACGATGATGCGGCCGTCCTTGATGGCGTCGACCGCGCCGTCATCGGTGGCGATGGCCGTATAATCCGACGCCAGCCGGCTTGCCCCGCCCGAAGGCGTCGGTGGCAGGCCGAAGGCGGCGAGGTCACCGAAGACCAGCCGCTGCGTCGCTGCCATAACCGCATCTGCAAGCTTGAAAGGCAGCCGCGCCAGCATCGGCGAAAAGCGGTGGACGGCGATCTGGCGGATGCGCTTGGGCAGCAGCGCCGGGCCGTTTCGTGCAGACAGCCAGATCTGCGCCGTATCCACCCGCGCCAGATGGTTGAGCACGTCGAAACCGGAATTGCCGGCGCCGACGACCAGCACTTTCCTGCCGGCATAGTCTCCGGCTTCGCCGAACTCTGCCGAATGGATAATGCGCCCGGCAAAGGCCTCCATTCCCTTCCAGGACGGAATGAAGGGCTGCCGGTCGCGCCCGGTGGCGATGACGACATGGCGCGCCCATCGCGGTCCGGCGCCGGTCCGCACAAGCCAGTGGTCGTCGTCGAAGGCGATCTCATCGACCGAGACCCCGAACTCGACCGGCAGCCGGTGCATGGCGCGGAACTCGTTGAGATGGCGGATGACGGCGCTTCGGTGCGGAAAGGCAGGGGTGCCGGCAGGAAAGGAGACGCCCGGGAGTGTCGAGAGATCGCGATGCGTGTTGAGGTGAAGCTGTGCATGGCGCCGGTGCCATGGCTCGGCCAGCCGGGCTTCCTTTTCCAGCACCATCACTTGTACGCCGGCCTTGAGCAGCGCGTGGGCTGCGGTCAGCCCGGCACCGCCGGCGCCGATGACGATCACGCCGTCGAAAATCGCTTGCTGGCCGGCTTTCGCGTACAAAATCCCTGCGTCCATGTCTCTATGTCTCGCCATAATGACCATGACTTTTGATGCCACGCCAGTGTATCAGGCCCATGCCGCTTCCGAAGCGGCGCGGTTGCAGGCCGCTTCGGCCTTGCCGTCGGCAGTGTTGCACAGTATTGACTGAAATAAGGCGGCGCTACCGCCAACGCAGCCACGAGGTGCCTATGTCCGCGCGTATTTTCAGCCCCGCCAAAACCGCGATGCAGTCCGGCAAGGCCAAGACCGGCCATTGGGTGCTGGAATTCGATCCCGCCCAGCGCAAAAAGATCGATCCGCTGATGGGCTACACCACATCTGGCGACATGCTGAGCCAGATCCGGCTCACCTTCGACACCAGGGAAGAGGCGGTGGCCTATGCCGAAAAGCAGGGGCTGGCCTTCCGCGTCGAGGAGCCGAAGGAGACCAAGCGCCGGCAGATTTCCTACGCGGAAAATTTCCGCTATGACCGCAGGATACCCTGGACGCATTGACCGGCGGACAGTGTCGTCGCAAAGACATCAGCCGGCCAAGAGATCAATGGCTTGGCCGGCCAGCGGTCCCGTAGCTCAGCTGGATAGAGCACCGGCCTTCTAAGCCGATGGTCACAGGTTCGAATCCTGTCGGGATCGCCAATAATTCAACGGCTTAGCTCAGGCGCCGCTCCAAAAAATCCAACATTTCACCCTTGTTTCCGCGGATGGCGAAGTGGGCGGCAGCATCATCCCTGGGTGCTGCCTGAGAAGCAGGTCGCCGGCAGTAACGTTATGGTCTTGTAGAAAGAACGCGACGCTGGTAGGCTTTGGTCCGATGTTGGATAGGACTTTAGTCTGGCTATTTGGCTGGATTTTTGTTTTGTGCCAGCTGGGACTTGGCGCGGGTTTTTCGCCGTTTATGTCGCCTCGGTTGAGTGGGCGTGACGCGACGAGATCATCGCAACGGTTCATACACACAGGTCTGCTGGCGCCATGGCCCCATGTCGCCTGATGAGCGCGAAAGTATGTGGAATCGATGATTTCGAAAAAACTTGCCGCCAATGCCGAAACTGCCGCCGCCTTTCTCAACTTGATGGGAAATGAGAAGCGGCTTTTGATCATGAACCATCTGGCCGGTGGCGAACTCTCGGTCGGTATCCTTGCCGAGAGAGTTTTGCTCAGCCAATCGGCCCTGTCGCAGCATCTTGCCAAGCTTCGCGCCTTCGGCCTTGTCGACACCCGTCGCGAACGTCAGATGGTCTACTATTCCTGCTCGTCCGGTGCAGCGCGCGAACTGCTTGCCATGCTGGATGGCTTCCTGGCGACCGAAAGACCGCTCACGGGGCCGGGCCCGCATTACGTCGCCGAAAGGCTGCGCCGGGCGCGAGCAGCCTGAGGGCAGGCATCGCCTGAATTGGTTGACCCCTAGGGTGGGGCTTCATAGCCGCTAACGCGCGAAGCGATATGGGCGCCATCCCGGCGCCGATCGCTAGTATTTTCGACGATTTTTGCGGCTCTCCGGCGTTGGGTCGTCCATGCCGGCCGGACCACACCTCGTTGGGCGCCAACATGGGCGCTGCGCGATCCGTGCCAAACTTGCGCGACTTCTAATATGGGAGCACAGTTCGAAGCGTTGAGGGAGAACGGCTCACAAGCAAAACATCGGGAGGAAACCATGAATAGCATGAGCCTCACCACGCTTGAACGCGGCAAGACGACCGTCGACGCTGCGGTCCTTGAAGCGCTTTCGACAAAATTGCGTGGCACACTGCTTCAGGCAGGCGACGCCGCCTACGACGAAGCACGCACCGTCTGGAATGCCACGGTCGACCGGCGCCCCGGTCTCATTGTGTGTTGCGTCGGCGCCTCGGACGTCATCAGTGCCGTGAATTTCGCCCGGGAAAACAGGCTTCTCGTCTCCGTGCGCGGCGGCGGCCACAACATTGCTGGCAGTGCCGTCTGCGATGGCGGCCTGATGATCGATCTGTCGGCGATGAAGTCGGTGCGGGTCGACGTCGCGGCGCGGCGGGCATGGGTCGGGCCCGGCGCCACGCTCGTCGATGTCGACCGGGAAACACAGGCTTTTGGCCTGGTGGTGCCGACGGGTATCAACTCGACCACCGGCATATCAGGCTTGACGCTGGGTGGCGGCTTTGGCTGGATCACCCGCAAGTTCGGCCTGACCGTCGACAATCTTGTTTCAGCCGATGTGGTCACGGCCGATGGCAAGTTGCTGCGCGCCAGCCAGAAGGACAATCCTGACCTGTTCTGGGCGCTGCGCGGCGGCGGCGGCAATTTCGGCATCGTCACGGCGTTCGAGTTCCAACTCTACGAGATGGGTCCGCAGGTTCTGTCGGGGCTCGTCGTCCATCCCTTCGCCGATGCCGAAAAGGTGCTGCAGGACTATCGCAAGGCGCTCGAAACCGCGTCCGACGAACTGACCTGCTGGGTGGTCATGCGGCAGGGACCGCCGCTGCCGTTCCTGCCGACCGAATGGCATGGCAAAGAGGTGCTGGTTTTGGCCATGTGCTATTGCGGCGACATCCAGGCGGGCGAAAAGGCGACGCAGAAGCTTCGCGCCATCGGCAAGCCGATTGCCGATGTTGTCGGTCCCAACCCGTTCACCGGCTGGCAGCAGGCCTTCGACCCGCTGCTGGCGCCGGGCGCCCGCAACTATTGGAAGAGCCACGACCTGACCGAGCTTTCCGACAGCGCGATAGGCGTCACCACTGCGGCGATTACGAGGCTTCCAGGCCCCGAATGCGAAATTTTCTTTGGCCATGTCGGTGGTGCGGCAGGCCGCGTCAAAGCAGATGCAACGGCGTTTCCGCAGCGCAGCTCGCATTTCGTCATGAACGTCCACGCCCGCTGGCGCGAACCGGCAATGGACAAGGCCTGCATCGATTGGGCTCGTGGTATCTACGAGGCGACCAAGCCCTATGCCGCCGGCACGGCTTACGTGAACTTCATGCCGGAGGACGAGGTCGACCGGGTCGAAGCGGCCTATGGCGGCAACTATCGCCGGCTTCTGGAAATCAAGCAGCGCTACGACCCGCTGAACCTGTTCCGCATGAACCAGAATCTGCGGCCGAAAGAAAGCCAGCGCGCCGCTTGAGGCGGCAGCGCATGATACCGAACCGGAGATCCGTGCGTGTGAATATCGGAATCGATTTTTTGCGGCATTGACCTTCGGTTCGGAGCTGGATGACACCGGCATCGGATAGTCCATTCGCACCATCAGGGCGTGGCTTCTGGTTGTCGCCTATGATTGGCATATACGGCGACCATCCTTCGCGCCAACTGCTTGCCATGCTGGATTTCTTCCTGGCGACCGCGACACCTGGTCAACTTGGCTGACCGCCGCTTGCAGGCTCGAGACGGGATCCGGTTGCCGTCAGCCCGGATGTTCGGAACGCGGCTCGCGCTCAGGTGTTTATGGGAGATGACACCGAAAACGCCTACCATCGCCCGCATCTGGCGCGGCAGGACCTTGCCGGACAAGGCCGACGCCTATGAGCGCTACAATTACGAGGCCGGCATCCAGCCGCTGATCGAGAAAGCGCTTGGCGTGCAGACCTTTCGCGAGAACACGCCGACGCATTCGGAGTTCGTTACCATCTCCTATTGGGAGAGCGTCGAGGCGATGGCGGCCTTCACTGGCGGAGATCCCAAAAGCATCCACCATCTCGACCTCGACAAGGAGTTCCTGATCGAGTTGCCGAAGGGCGTCCAGGTGGTTCGCACCCGCTCCAGTCATGGCGTGATCGGACAGCGGCAGGATTGAAGGACGCCTGATGTTTGCAGGCTTTGACGCCAGAACCGTAGAGGTGGAGGAGACATCGATCTTCGTCAGGGTCGGTGGAGACGGTCCGCCTCTGTTGCTTCTGCACGGCTTTCCCGAAACGCATGTGATGTGGCGCGACATCGCTGTGGCTCTGGCACCGAACTTCAGCGTGGTTGCGGCCGATCTCAGGGGTTACGGCCAAAGCGGCTGTCCAGCCTCCGTTGCCGATCACGCCGCCTATTCCAAGCGGGCGATGGCGCGTGACATGGTGGCGGTCATGCGTGCGCTCGGCTTCGATCGCTTCATGGTTGCCGGCCATGACCGCGGCGGCCGCGTTGCTTACCGGCTGGCGCTCGACCATCCCGAGACCGTGTCGAAACTCGCCGTGCTCGACATCATCCCGACGGCCGCCGCGTGGGATCGCGCCGATGCCAGGCTGGCGCTCGCCTTCTGGCCGTGGAGCCTGCTTGCCCAGCCCGAACCGCTGCCGGAGTGCCTGCTGGCTGCGGCACCCGATGCCGTCGTCGATAACGCGATCGCCGGCTGGGGTTCGGCTCCGGATGCTTTCCCCGCTGAAGTCCGAAAGGCCTATATCGAGGCATTACGCGATCCCGCCCATCTCCACGCCATCTGTGAGGAATATCGCGCCGCCGCTGGCATCGACCGCGAACATGACGCGGCGGATCAGGCAATGCGCCGGCGCGTCGAATGCCCACTGCTTGCGCTCTGGAGCGGCGAGGGCGGGTTGCAGAACTGGTATGCGGACGAGGGCGGTCCGCTGGCGATCTGGCGGCAATGGGCCGACAGCGTCGAAGGCGGGCCGGTCAAGGGCGGGCATTTCTTCCCGGAGGAACATCCGGCGGAGATGGCGGCGGCGCTCTCGAAATTCTTTGTGGCGTAAGGCCGCTCCGCACTAGTGCCCGCCGCGCACCTTGACCACCACGCTCCTCACCGCCAGCACCAGCACGGTGATGACGATCAGGATCACCGAAAGGGCGGCGATCGCCGGGTCGATATTGTCGCGCAGGCCCATCCACATCAGGCGGGGCAGCGTGATCGCGTTGACCGAGGTGATGAACAGCGTCACGCCGATTTCTTCCCACGAGAGCACAAAGGAGAGCAGCGCCGCGGTGACGATGCCGAACTTGATGTTGGGCATGATGATGCGCGTCGCGCGCTCCCACACGCTGGCGCCGAGGCCGCGCGCGGCAAGGTCGATGCGGCGGTCGAGCTGGCTGAGCGAGACCAGGATCAGCACCGTGGCGAAGGGCACTGTCATCACCGAATGCGCCATCGCGACACCGAGCCACGTGTCGTAGCCGAAAAACGAGCTCATGCCCGAGATCGAGGTGAGCAGGAAGTAGAGCGTGATCGCCGAGACGACAGGTGGCACCACCATCGGCAACAGCACGAAGCCGACGAGGGCTGCCGTAAAGCGCGGCTGGAACATCCACACACCAAGGCTGAAACAGAGCGCCAGCACGGTGGAGATGGCGCTGCTGACGATGCCGATGCGGGTCGAGAGCAGGATGGCGTCGAGCCAGCGCGGGTCCTCGATCAGCGAGCGGTAGTGGCGCAACGACAATTCCCCCGTCGGCATCGCCAGCATGCGACTCGGCGTCAGCGACACCGGAATGACCGCGAGCAGCGGCAGCAGCAGGAACAGCGCGACCAGCACGGCGATGGCCAGCGAGACGGGGCCGGGGCGATAGGTTGGCATCGCGCTACACCAGCTGTTTCGGTTTGACGTAGCGGAACAAGAGCGCCATCAGCGCGCCGACGAACAGCACCAGCACGACGCTGATCGCCGCGCCCAGCCCCCAGTCGGGGCTCTGGAAGATCCTGAGATAGATCAGCTCGGCGATCATCACGCTGCGGCCACCGCCGAGGATCGCCGGCGTGACGAAGAAGCCGAGCGAGAAGACGAAGACGATCAGCGCCGAGCCGATGATGCCGGAGCGCGTCATCGGCACGAACACCGACCAGAAGGTGCGCATGCGGCTGGACCCCAGCCCCCGCGCGGCAAGCAGCACGCGGTCGTCGAGGCTGCGCATCGAAGACGCCAGCGGGAAGACGGCGAACGGAATGAGGAAATGCGTCATGCCGACGATGACGCCGAACTCGTTGCGAACCAGCGCCAGTGGCTCGGAGATGAAGCCGATCGATTGCAGCCAGGTGTTGATCAGGCCGCGATTGGAGAGCAGCGCCACCCAGCCGAAGGCGCGCGTCAGCACCGAGATCCAGAACGGCACCAGGATGCAGAATTCGGCGACAATGCGTTGCGCCGGACTGCCGCGCACCCACACCACCGTTATGGCGTAGGCCGCCGCCACCGAAACCGCGGTGACGATCAGCGCGATGCGCAGGGTGCGGATGAACACCGATTGCACCAGCGCGTCGGTGGCGAGCGCGCCATACTGGCCGAGCCCGGGCGTGGGGAGCGTAAAGCTCCACTTGACCACGCCAAGGAACGGCCAGGCATAGGCGAGCACGAGAAACAGGAGCAGCGGCGCCATCAACAGCGCCGCGCCCATCCTGTCGGAGAGGGTGCCTCTCATGTCGGGTCGAAAATCTCCGCCCGGTTAGGCGGAGATGATCTTGGTGTATTCGTCGAGCGCCGCGCCGTAGTTCTTGGCATACCAGTCCATGTCGAGCGCGATCTGCTTCTTCATGTTCTCGGGGTCGACCGGATTGATGCGCTTCTTGTCGGCGGGGATCAGCGCGTCGGCAGCCGGATTGGCCGGGCCCTGGCCCAACTTGTCGAACATGACCAGCTCCTTCTGCGGATCCTGGGTGCTGGCGATGAACTTCATAGCCGCTTCCTTGCCGCCCGGATTGCCCTTCAGCACGGCGAGCGCGCCGGGCGAGATCAGGCCCTGGTCCCAGATAAACTTGATCTTGCCGCCCGAGTCCTGCTCGATCAGCGAGGCGCGCGTCGACCACACGATGGCCATCGAGGCTTCGCCGTTGAGCAGCACGCTCTGGCTTTCGGCTCCGCCGCCCCAATAGGCCACGACATTCTCCTTGAAGGCGGCGATCTTGTCATGCGCGCGCTTGAGATCGAGCGGGTAGAGCGAGGCCGGCGCGATGCCGTCGGCGAGAAGTGCTGCTTCCCAGCTCGACACGCCCCATTTGTAGAGCGAGCGCTTGCCCGGGAATTTCTTCACGTCGAAGAAATCGGCCATGCCGGTCGGTGCGTCCTTGCCGTATTTCTCGGAATCGTAGGCGATCACATAGGAGAAGAAATAGGTCGAGGCGGCGTATTCCCAGCCAAAACCTTCGCGCATCTTCTTCTTGTCGACGATGGCGTAGTCGATCGGCTCCAGCGCGCCCTGGGCGCCGAGCGTGATGGCCGAAAACGGGTCCACGTCGACGAGATCCCAGGTCGGCGCGCCGCTCTTGAACTGCGCGGCAATCGCGCCTTCGGTCGGGCCCGAGCCGTCCATCTTGACGGTGATGCCGGTGTCCTTGGTGAAAGCCTGGCCATAGGCGGCGTCGTAAGCCGTGATGGCGTCGCCACCCCAGTTCACCAACACCAGTTCCTTGGCCTGGGCGAAGGCGCCGCTCGATCGCAGCAGCATCGGCGTGCCGGCAAGCACGAGGGCTGCAAGCTGCGTGAATTGCCGGCGCGAAATCTCGCCGCGCGCTGCCCTGGCGGTCAGGCCGTCCATGGCTTGTTTTTTGGTTTCGTTTGTCATGTCAGTTCCCCTTTTTGTTGTTGATAGTTCCGGTGATTGTGGCGCGCTCCAGATTCTTTGCTGGAAGACTTCGCCGGTTTGGTCCTCATCCTCCGTCCGGAAGGAGGAAACCTTTTTCCGCCGGCCAGGTCAGCCATACGGAATTGCCTTTGCTCAGCGCCGCGGCCGCGACTTCGTTCGGCACAGACACGGTCACCTTGGCGCCTTGCCGCGTCGTCAGGTCGAGCTTGGTCGCCGCACCGAGATAGGTCGAACCGACGGCGGTTGCGGCAATGCCGTTCTCGCCGGAGGCTGCTTCGCGTGCGATCGACATATGCTCGGGTCGGATCGCCAATATGGCGTTGCCGTTCACCGCTTCGGCATTGCCGCGCAGCGTGATCGCGCGGTCCTCGCATAGAGCCGTGGCGCCATTGTCGGCGCGTTTCACCCCCTTCAGCGGCAACATATTGATCTCGCCCAAAAACTCGGCGACGAAGCGATTGGCCGGCCGGTCGTAGACCTCGTCGGGCGCGCCGACCTGCAGCAATTTGCCGTGGTTGAAGATGGCGACGCGCGACGACAGCGCCAGCGCCTCGCTCTGGTCGTGAGTGACGAAGACGAAGGTGGTGCCGGTCTCCTGGTGCAGCCGCTTCATCTCGGCCTGCATCTGGCCACGCAAGCTCTTGTCCAGCGCCGAGAACGGCTCGTCGAGAAGCAGCACGCCTGGCTCGAACACCAAAGCGCGCGCCAACGCCACACGCTGCTGCTGGCCGCCGGAAAGCTGCGCCGGCAGCTTGGTCTCATGGCCCTTCAGGCCGACGCGCTCGATCATCTCGGCGACGCGACGCTTGATCTCGGCAGCGGATTTCTTGCGCACCTTGAGCGGGAAAGCGATGTTGGCTTCGACCGACATATGCGGGAACAGCGCATAGCCCTGGAACACCATGCCGGCGGCGCGCTGCTCGGCCGGCCGCTCGGTGATGTCGACGCCGTCGCTGAAAAGCTTGCCCTCGGTCGGCTGCACGAAGCCGGCCAGGATCATCAGGAAAGTGGTCTTGCCCGAGCCGGAGGGACCGAGCAGGGTCAGGAACTCGCCGCGGCCGATGTTGAGCGACAGATTGTCCAGCGCACGGAACGAGCCGAAGCTCTTGCCGATCCCGATTGCCTTGATCTCTGCGGCCCGGCCGGGTTGCTGCATTCTGCCTCTTTCCTTGGTCGTGGCTTGAGCGTAGGGCAGGGCGGCGGCTCACCGCAACCGAATAGTTTTCGCCTGATCGGCAAATTTGATTCACGGGTGGAAGGCTAGTACGGGCTGATCCGGTTCTCCGACAGCTTCGACCGCAGCCACCCCGCAAAGGCCTCCAGCACCGGATGGCTTGCCTTGGCATGCTCGGACACCAGGAAATACGAGCGCGGCGAGGGGATCGCAATGTCGAAGGGACGCACCAGACGGCCTTCGCTCAGCGCCCGGCGGCTGGTCAGCTCGTCGCCCATGGCGATGCCCTGGCCGGCGATTGCGGCCGAGAAGACGAGGTTCATGTCGGAAAAGAAAATACCGCCTTCGGTGTCGGGGTTTTCCACCTTGGACAGCGCCAGCCAGCGCGCCCAGTCCTCGGTGTCGCCGAGGTGCAGGAGGTTGGCGCGCAGTACGTCGGCTGGTTTTGAAAAGCCGCCGACCTTGTTGAGCAAGGTCGGGCTGCAGAGCGGCGTGAACGAGATTTCGCACAACAATTCGACTGCCCGGTTCGGCCAGTTGCCGACGCCGAAGGCAATGAAGGCGTCGGCGTCCGGATTGCTGACATCGTCGAGGCGCCGTGGGGTCAGGATCGACAGCGCCACATCTGGATACATCTGCCGGAACTCGCCGATATGGGTACATAGAAACAGGGAGGCGAAGCCCGGCGTGCAGGAGACGGCGAACGAGCCGCCCACGCCAGTGCCAGCCTGGCGTGTCACCGCGTCGCCAAGCACGGTCAGCGCCTTGCGCACATCGGCGGCATAGCGCTGGCCGCGCGGGGTGAGCGCCACGCCCTTGCCGATGCGCTCGAGCAGGTCGAAGCCGAGGTCGCGTTCGAGCAGCCGCAGCTGATGGCTGACCGCGCTGCGGGTGAGGTGCAGTTCGTCGGCAGCGCGCCAGACGCTGCCGTGGCGGGCAAAGCTATCAAGGGCGCGCAGCGCCTGTGTGGAAGGTATTCGCAAGAGGCCTCAGGTGAACCGAATTTGCACGAACCGGGAAAACATATCACTTTTTGGAAAGCCGCTTCACTGCTTTCTTGAATGGCATGGAGAAACCGGTGACGACCTCAGCGCAAGCCACCGCGCTTGCCTGTCTCGACGGCATCCAGCCGTCGCTATCGGCCTGGACGCGCACCATTTTCGATTTCGGCGAGACCGCCTGGCGCGAATACCAGTCGGCCGCCTGGTATATCGCGCGGCTGAAGCATGAGGGGTTTTCCGTCGAAGAAAGCTCGGCTGGCATGCCGACCGCCTTCTGCGCCCATTGGACGAACGGTCCCGGTCCGACCATCGGCATGTACGCCGAATACGACGCCGTGCCCGGCAATTGCCAGGATGCGGCAACGGTGAAGCGGCCGCGCCCGGGCCTCGGCGGCGAGGCCGGCGGCCACACCGATCCGCATTCAGGGCTCGGCATCGCCAGCCTCGGCGGACTTCTGGCCACCAAGGCGGCGATGCAGCGCCACGGCATCGAGGGCACGTTGCGCTTCACCGGCGAGCCGGCCGAGAAGGTCAGGGGCTCGAAGCCGATCCATGCGGCTAAAGGCTATTATGACGGCCTTGCCGGCATGATCTCCTTCCACCCCTTCTATATGCTGCCGCTCTGCAACACGGCGCGCTGGGACACGCATTGCGGGGCTGCCTATGCGATGATCTATCGCTTTATCTGCGACGAACCTGAAAGCTGGGTGCGGGCCGGCCACGGCGCGCCGATCCCGCAGGCGCATTCGGTTGTCAGGCCGCCCGGCGCCAATGATGCGCTGATGACGATGTACATGGCCTCCAAGGCGCTGCGCGATTCCATGCTGCCGCACCAGGGTGGCTGGTCGATCAGCGAGGCGATCCTGACTGCAGGGCAGGCGACCGCCGACAATCTGCCGGCAGGGCTGGCCGAGATCCAGTACATGATCCGCGTGCCGACCCTTGCCATGGCCGAGCAGGTCACATCAGTGCTCGACCGCAACGCCGCTGCTGCTGCAGCCGTCAGCGGGTGCCGCTACGAGCGGCACTGGGTGTCGAAGTCGAGGCCGGGCCTCGCCAACCACGCCATGGCAGGGATTGCCTATGAAGCGCTGTCCACGGTCGGCCCGCCGCACTGGGATGAGGCGGCGAAGACGATCGCCCGCGAGGTACAGGTCAATGCCGGCGGCACCGCGACCGAAAACCCATTCATCGACGAAATGGAGCGATTAATCGCGCCGCAAGAGGCCGAGGCGATCCTGCGCCGCGATTTGCCACCGTCGCAGATCAACTCGACCTCCGACGACTACACCGATATGAGCTGGCACGCGCCGACCGCACGCTTCTATGTCGCCCGCCCGGCCTTGCGCTCCGCAAACGGCCACACCTATCCGTCCTGGGCGATGAATGCGCTGGGCGGCATCGCCGCCACCATCGACCCGATGGTCATTTGCGCGGCGAAGACCGTTGCGCTGGCGGCGCTGCGCCTGCTCGAGGACAAGGCCGCACGCGATGCGGCGATAGACGAATTCACCACCCGAACCGGCGGCGGCATCGGGGGCTCTGACTGGATCGCGCCGCTTTGCGACTATGACCCGCCGATCAATTTCCGCTGGCCGGAATATGTTACCACCGCGCGCGGGCGCGACTGGTGGATCCCTTCCGCCGGCACCGATCACCACTGATATCACCACGAGGAGAACCCCATGACCGTCCATGACCGCATCGTCGCAGAACCGTTTTCCTTGCAACGCCGCAATCCCAATGGCGGCACCAAGCCGCTGACATCATGGGGTTTCGCCAACGAGACCGACGTGCTGACCGACGTGCTGCTCGGCTCGCCCAATTTCCTGCGGCATCTGTCAACCAGCTCGCTGTCGCGCAAGCACCTGCGCGAGGCGCCCTGCAATGTCCAGATCGCGCAGGCGCAGCACAAGGACCTTGTCGCGGCATACGAGCATTTTGGCGTCAACATCCACTGGCACGAGCCGACGCCGGAACTGCCGATGCAGGTCTATTCGCGCGACTCCAGCGTCATGACCCCTTACGGCGCCTTCATCACCGCCATGGCCAATTGGTGGCGTCGCGGCGAGAACTACGCGGCCATCCGCACCTATGAAAAGCTCGGCATCCCGATCTACGACATGGTCACCGCAGGGACTTTTGAAGGTGGCGACTTCAATGTCATCGAGGAGGGCGTGGTGCTGATCGGCTGCGGCGGCGCCCGCACCCAGGAAGAGGGTGCCCGCCAGGTGCAGGCCTGGTTCGACAAGGAAGGTTGGGAAACGCGGCTGGCCTTTATCGACGAATACTACGTCCATATCGACCTGATGGTGGTGCCGATCGCTGAAAAGCTGACCGCCGTCTGCCTTGCCTGCACCGAGCCCGGCATCGTCGACTGGCTGAAAGGCAAGGGCCACGAAATCATCGACGTGCCGTTCCAGGACACGATGGCGCTCGGCTGCAACTTCATGTCGCTCGGCAAGGACAGGGTGATTGCGCCGACCTCGAGCCAGTCGCTGATCGGCCAGCTCAAGGCGCGCGGCTTCGAGGTCGCGGCGATAGACATGAGCGAAATCTCCAAGACCGGCGGCGGCGTCCACTGCATGGCGCAGGCGCTGAAGCGCGAGCCGGCGTGAGGGCACGGGTTGTCGTATTTGACAAAACAGGCCCGAAAGGGGAAATTGATTCGGTCAATAGAAGGGGGATTCTGTGAAAAAAGCCTATGAAAAGCCTAGCCTGGCCAAGGCAGGCAAGCTCGGATCGGTGGTCGCCTCAATCTCGTCGAAGCCCGCTCCCTGAGCGCCTGCGGCCGCTGCAGGCCGAAATTCGGCTGTCCTGGCTAGCGACAACCGGATCGAATTGCATGATTTGACGTCAGCCCGCCGGCTTGGAACGGCGGGCTTTTTGCTTTGCGCCAGAGCGCTGTCGCGCAAAGCCACCCGCGGCGTCAGCCTCCTAATCCAGTCTGTCCGAGCCTGAATTGAACTTGCGCCGGGCGTTTTCCAGATGCGCACGCATCGCCTGGCCGGCCGCTTCCGGCTCGTGGCGCTCTATCGCCTCGAACACCGCCTGGTGGCCGGCGAAACTCCTGCGGTTTTCGATCTCCGTATTGGCCACGTGGATGCGCTGGTTGATCAGCCATTCGACCAGCGCCTCATGCGCGGCAAGGAAGATCGGATTGCCGGGGATGACTGTCAGCACGCGGTGAAATGCTACATCGGTGATGGCGAAGGCCCGCGCCCGGGCAATGGCGCGTTCGTTTTCGGCCAGGGCGGCGGCCAGCGCGTCGATTTGCTCGCGTGTCGCCACCTCGGCGGCATGGCGAGCGATCGAGACCGACCCGCGCCGATGGCGTCAGCCGTCAAGGACGCCCAAGACCGGATGCGCAGCGTTCTCGCCCTCCCGGCGATCAAGGCGTGGCTGGCGTGACAGGCAAGCTCACTCGGTCCTCTGCCGGAATTTCGAATGACAGTTCGTGCAATCCTGCAGGATGAGATGCAGGATATGCTCTGCCGGGAGTTTGGCCGGATCGGTTTCCGCCGGGATCGAGCGCCTGCCGAGCAGGCTGCCGCCGCCCATTGCCAGACCGGCACCCATGCGCATGTCGTCGGTGATAACTTCAGGCGCGTGCTCGGCCTTGGCGGCGAGCGCGCCGGTCAGCATCCCGATGTGATTTGCCAGCGCCTCGAATTCTGCACGCGCCTGATCGATCTCCACCCTGGCCTGCGAAGGTGGCCCCAGCGAGCCGCTTGGAAACTCGGCAATCAGAGCAGGGTCGGTGCGTGCGCGAAGGGTGTCCGCCGCCGCCTTGAAGGCCGCAGCGTTATAGGCCTGTCTGCCGTCGAACATGCCGGCGATGGTTTTCGCTGCCGCCGCCATGTCCTTCATCGACGCCTGGCGTGCCGCAACGATTGGTCCGTCGCCGGCAGAGGCGGCCACCGCGAGGGCACAGACCAGCGACAGCAACGCTGCTCCCAAAGTCCATTTCACGGCGCCACCCCCGTGCCGGGCGATCCGTCGACAAGCGCGCATCGGGACTTCGCCGGCAGGTCGAATTCTTCGGTCGCGAGTCCGCTGCTCATCGGTCGATGTCCATCAACAAAGGTGGTAATTTTACTACGCATAGACCTTCCAGCGGCTGGAAGGTCAACCGCTCGAAGCGCCCGATCACCGGGCGATCAGCCTGACGTTGCAAAAAGCTGACGCAGCGTTTTCTTGACTTAGATCGCAAAAACGGGCAGCAAGGCGGGTGAGGGAGAGCATTTTTACCGTGGCGTAGACCATGGAGGGGCTCTTTTTTCGTATCGGGCACCGTGTAATCGGTGGCTGATGGAGGGATTGGTTAACCAACTTTGTCCATCTTTTGATTCAATCGGCAACAGACGCGAAAGGTGCAGGGGGCACCAGCGAACTGTGGATGTCACGGATGCGAGGGTCGCAAGCCTGCATGCCGATTGAGAGTGGTTGTATGGCGTTTTTGCGTTTGAATGACCGGGGCGACAATCCTGAACGGGATTTGACTTCGAAGAGATGCGGCAAGCGCTGGGTGGTGGTGCCGGCTGTCGGCGCGGCCCTTGCGCTGTGGTCGGTGGCGACGATGGCCGGGCTTTATTCGCTGGGAACCTCGCTCACCGCCGCTTCCAACACCTTGCCGCAAAGCCTGCTTCTGCAGCGCACGATCACGCTTGCCGATTCACGCCGCAACCTTGCCAATTCGTGGGCGCCGCGGCTTTCGGCGCAAAAATTACAGGCCTCGCTGCTCAGCCAATGCGACGCTGGCTGCGCGCATACCGCCGCGAGCTTCGCGCATGACGGCAAGATGGCACGGCTGAAGCCGGCCACGCCTGCTGTGGTCAGTGGCGCCATCGCGCCAAACACCAGCGTCGCGCTCGCCACTTCGCGCGGCATGCGCTTCGACGGCGTGGTGGCCAAGGCAAAGCTGTCGCCGCAAAAGCTGGCTGCCGCCTTCGCCAAGGCCTCGAATGCGCCCTTCATGCTTGCCAGCCTTCCAGCCGCAGCCCGTTTCGCCGAAGTCCGCATGCCCGACCAGCATGGGCCGGCCTCGGAGCGCTTTGGGCCGGAAGTGGCTGAAATCGAACGCTCGTCCCGCCTGGCGTTGGCGCTGGCCAACACCTTGCCGGATCAGGGCGCTGACATGCTGGCGCCGCCGCCGGCCGTAGCGGCAATCGTCGGAGCGCAAGATCCTGAGCAGGCCGAGGTTCAGGTCGCCTCGCTGCCGCCGCAGGACGATCTGCCGGACAACATTGCACTGCCGGGTCGGCGTCCGCGCGCCGAAACCGCTCAGCCTGCCGAGGCGCCCCAGGCAAGCAAGCCGCAGGCAAGCAAACTCCAGGACAGCAAACCCAAGGAAGCCAAGCCACAGGCCGACCGGGCGGCTGAGACTACCGCACCCCAGTCGCCGGCCATTGCATCGCCGCGCTCGCCGCGGAGTTCTTCTGAAGTCGCCGCACTGCCGGGCGTGCCAGGCGGCGAGACCATCCGCACCAAGCCGGGCAAGCGGGTGAAGGCACAGTCCGGCGAGATGCTGGCCTATGCCAAACCGGATGTCCCGGCTGGCGGTGTCGGCCGGGCCTTCAAGGATCTGTTCGCCACGCCCGGAATGGGCGGCGGCGTCGCCGTCTACGACATTTCGGCCAAGACCGTCTACATGCCGGATGGTTCGCGGCTGGAGGCGCATTCGGGACTGGGCTCGATGGTCGACCAGCCACGCTTCGTCAACAAGAAGAATGTCGGCCCGACGCCACCCAACACCTATGATCTGAAGCTGCGCGAATCCCGCTTCCACGGCGTCGAGGCGATCCGTCTCACCCCGGTCAGCGGCGGCAACAAATATGGCCGCGACGGCCTGCTCGCCCACACCTACATGCTGCGCGGCGGCCGTGCCGAATCCAATGGCTGCGTCGTGTTCAAGGACTATGCCCGCTTCCTCTCCGCCTACAAGAAGGGCAAGATCAAGCGCCTCGTCGTCGTGCCGCGGCTCTCGAAGCCGCTGACGCGAGTCGCTCAGGAAGGGCGTGGCGCGTAAGGCAGTAGGCAGTAGGGCAGTGAGCGCTCACTGCCCTTCTTTTTCACCTATTCCCCTACTGCCGTACTGCCTATTCCCTTTTCCATCCCCGGCAGTCTATGACTGATCGCGGCGGGTCGGCCTGGAATTCCACGAGGTATCAATGACAATACGCGCTGTCGTTTGGGGCGAGAATATCCATGAGCGGACCAATGAGGTGGTCGCCGCCCTCTACCCCGAGGGCATGCATACGACCATCGCCAAGGCGCTGAACACTGACAAGGCGATCTCCGCCTCGACCGCCACCCTCGAACAGCCCGAGCATGGCCTGCCGGCCGATCGTCTGGCCGAGACCGACGTGCTGGTCTGGTGGGGCCACAAGGACCATGGCGCCGTTGCCGACGAGGTCGTCGAGCGCGTCGCCCGCCGCGTCTTTGAAGGCATGGGGCTGATCGTTCTGCATTCCGGCCATTTCTCCAAAATCTTCAAGCGGCTGATGGGCACGCCCTGCACGCTGAAATGGCGCGAGGCAGGCGAGCGCGAGCGGCTCTGGGTCACCAGCCCCAGCCACCCCATCGCCGAAGGCGTGGGAGAATATTTCGAGCTCGAAAACGAAGAAATGTATGGCGAGCAGTTTGCCGTGCCGGAGCCGCTGGAGACCGTGTTCATTTCCTGGTTCCAGGGCGGCGAAGTGTTCCGCTCCGGGCTGACCTACCGGCGCGGCGCCGGCAACGTCTTCTACTTCCGCCCGGGCCACGAGACCTATCCGACCTATCACGACGCCACTGTGCACAAGGTGCTGCGCAACGCGGTGAAATGGGCGCACAACCCGCAAGGTTCGAAGTCGGCGATCCTCGACGCGCCGAACGTGCCGGTCGACAAGGCGCTGGAGCCGATCGTCGAGCGCGGCGGCAAGCTGCACGCCTCGGGCGAGGCGGGTTTCCGCTAAAACAAAATCCAAGAAAAAGGCGTAGCTGGACCGCATTCGTCCCATATGGTTGAATCGAACCAATTTCTCTCGGAGTGTAGAAAATGCGGCTTTTGATACTGGGTACCGGCTGGATGGCGCAGGAGCATGCCCGCCGCTTTGGCGCCATCGACGGCGTCGAGATCGTCGGCGCTGTCGATGTCGATGAAAAGCGCGTCGGTGAATTCGCCGACGGCTTCAAGATCCCGAAGCGCTTCACATCGCTGGAGGCAGCGCTCGGCTGGGGCGGCTTCGATGCGGTGGCCAACGTCACGCCGGACCGCATCCACCACCCGACCACCATGGCTCTGATCGCCGCCGGCAAGCCGGTGCTGTGCGAAAAGCCGCTGGCCGAAAACTTCGGCAAGGCCACCGAGATGGCTGACGCCGCCGAAGCCGCCGGCATCGTCAACATGGTCAACCTCACCTATCGCAACGTCGCTCCCCTGCAGAAGGCGCGGCAGATGGTGCTGGCTGGCGACATCGGCACCGTGCGCCATGTCGAGGCGTCCTATCTGCAGAGCTGGCTGGTGTCGAAATTCTGGGGCGACTGGCGCACCGATCCGAAATGGCTGTGGCGGCTGTCGCGCGGCCACGGCTCCAACGGCGTGTTGGGCGATGTCGGCATCCATATCCTCGATTTCGCCAGCTATGGCGCGGCGCTCGACATCGACCATGTGTTCTGCCGGCTGCGCGCCTTCGACAAGGCGCCGGGCAACCGCATCGGCGAATACGACCTCGACGCCAATGACAGTTTCGCCATGACGATGGATTTTTCCAACGGCGCCTTCGGCGTGGTGCATGCCAGCCGCTGGGCGACCGGCCACATGAACGAATTGCGCCTGCGCATCTATGGCGACAAGGGCGGCATCGAGGTTGTGCACAATCTCGAGGGTTCGGAGCTGAAAGCGTGCATCGGCGACGACATCGAGACCGCCAAATGGCAGGTGATCGACGCCGGCACGGTGCCGACCAACTACCAGCGCTTCGTCGATGCCGTCAGGAGCGGTGTGCAGGCCGAACCGTCTTTCCACCATGCCGCCGAACTGCAAAAGGTGCTGGATCTGGCTGTCGTGTCGGACGAGAAGCGTACGGAGTTGAGGGCCAGCGCCGACACGCAGTAACGTGTCTCACCAGCATGATCCCGAACCGAAGGTCAGCGAAGCGAAAAGCGGAATCCGGTTGCGGAGAAGATCAAGAAGATAGAGCCCCATCCCGATTCCATCGGGATGGAACAGGCTCGGGAGGAGCAACCATGGTCACCCGCCGCGCGCAATGTCTCTGCGGCCAACTGTCGGCAATCTGTTCGGGCGAGCCGGTGCGCATCTCGGTCTGCCATTGCCTGGACTGCAAGCGCCGCACCGGCAGCGCCTTCAGCTATAACGTCCGGTTTGTGGAAGGCGATGTTTCGATCGAGGGACGCGCGAAACAGTTCACACGCCTCGGCGATGAGGGCGGCCGCGTCGTCTACAATTTTTGCCCGGAGTGCGGCACCAGCGTCCACTACCGGATCGACACGCAGCCCGGTGTTATCGCTATTCCCGTCGGCGCCTTTGCCGACCCATCGTTCCCGCCGCCCTTCCAGTCCTTCTATCACGACAGCCGGCGCTGCGAATGGGTCGAGATCAAAGCCGAGCCGCTGGCGACGTTTGATTGAAGACCCGCTTGTTCGATGAAGCGGAACCGTCAGCACGTTCCGCGCATTTCGGAGCATGGACAAGACGATTTCCAACACCGACATGGGTGGATCGGGCTGGACGATCAAGCTCGGAGACAGTCCTGTCATCGGTACAGCCATCCACAGCGGCACCGACGTTGGCAGCCCCTCTCGATCGCTCATGTCTCTCTCCGAGCCAGACCGGCTTCGGGAAGAAGACCCGTTCACCGAGCGCTTCATCGCCGATTTTCCGACCCAGATCATCGTCCATCGATCGCGCTTCCAGGTCGATCTGAACCGCGCGCGCGACGCGGCGATCTACCTGTCCCCGGACCAGTCCTGGGGGCTCAAAGTCTGGCGCGAGCCGCCGGCCGAGGCCATCGTGCGGGAGTCTCTCGCCTTTCACGACGCTTTCTACAGCGAGCTGAAGCGTGTCCTCACCGATATCGAGAAGCGCTATGGCCGGTTCGTTCTCATCGACGTCCATAGCTACAATCATCGCCGCGATGGGCCGCAGGCTGCGCTGACGTCTCGCGACCTCGCGCCCGACATCAACATCGGCACGTCTTCCATGGACCGCGAGCGCTGGGCGCCTATCGTCGACGCGTTCATCGAGACGCTTCGCGGCCACCATCTCAACGGCGAGCCGATCGATGTGCGCGAGAACGTGTCCTTCCAGGGCAGGGGCGAACAGACGCGTTTCGTCCACACCAATTTTCCAGGGACCGGCTGTGCCATCGCGGTGGAGTTCAAGAAGATTTTCATGGACGAATGGAGCGGCGAACCCGACTGGGCTGCAATCGACCAACTGCGCGCCGCCCTTGCATCGACGATGCCCGTTCTGGTCGGGGCGCTGCGGGCCATGCGATGAAGCCCAAGCTTGTCGAGCCCACCTCTCCACTGGTGCAAATCGAAACGGATCTTGACGCGCTTTTCCGCGACGGCAAGCCGATCCGCCGCGAATTCGGCAACGGCAGCCGATTGCACATCGATCGGCCGCTGCCCTTTCTGTGTGTCCATGTCGGGTCGCACCAGGATGCGGCATTCCATGCCGTCTCCGCCAACGCCTCCTACCTGATCGCCGCCGACATTGAGCTCGCCGGCGAGATCGCGCGGCTGGTGGCGCGAAGGATACGCGATCACTGCGGCGCATTCCTCTTGCTGGACATCGGCGAGTTGGCCGAAGACCGGTTCCTGACCGACGATGTTCCGTTCCTGCCGCCCTTCGAGATTGCGCTGGCGTGCGGCAACACCGCGGCGGAGAACGCGGCCCGCAAGCGCTTCGCCGATGCGGCGTCGGCGCGCGAAGCCAAATATCGCACGCCCCGCGTCGACGAGCTCAGTCCCACCACACGCGCCGAAGCACGGCTATGGGATGATCCCGGTGATGTGGCGTGCCTGACGGTGCGCTTCGCACCGATCTACAGGGTGCCCGGCACCAAGCGCGTCTACCCCGAACTCCACGACCTCGTGGTCGCCAACATGGTCGATTCCGCGCTGCAGTCCGTCAGCGCCTTCCTGAAGGCTTCGAGCCTGGAACAACCGGCGACCCATCGTTCCCTGGGCCGCCGCGCCTACATCGACGCTGTCGTGCGGGCTGACCGTGCGCTAGACAATGTCGCGTCGACGTTCGATTTTCTGCTTGCCGTCACACCGATCAATGCCGAACCCTCCTGGCGGGAATTCCAGGCCGGCGCATTCGAGCGTGTGCCAACACTGCTTTACCGGCCGCTCGAGCTTGAGGTCGCCGATCAGAAGCGGAATCTCTATTCGATCTCGCTCGACCATCTGGAAGATACACTCCTGACCAGGCTGCTCTCCGAAAAGCAGCAGGAGCTCGATCTCCAGTTGTCGATGCTGGCGGCACGCGAAACCCCCCGCTTCATCGAGCTCGGACGAGCCCTCTATGGCAGCGTCGAGCCGAGCCTGGCGGCGAGGGCACGCGCCATTCTCGAAAGGCTGCCGCGGCCTGCCTCGGTCGCCCGTCAGAAGGGACTGGACGCCGCCGCCATTGCCACCGCAGCGCGAGACATGATCGCCGGATACCGCGCCGCCTATTCCGATTTCGATGCTTCCGTCGAGATCCGCGGCGACTTGCCGGCCGGCCTTCTGGTCGCGCGAAACCGGTTGTTGGTGTCGCGCGATACCAACCTTCCACCGGAGCGTCTGGCGGCGCTGCTCAGCCACGAGATCGGTGTTCATCTGCTGACCTATTTCAATGGTGCCGCGCAGGGGCTCGCCATCTTCTGTAGCGGGCTCGCCGGCTATGAAGGCATGCAGGAGGGACTGGCCGTGCTGGCGGAGTATCTGGTCGGCGGCATGACCGCGGCGCGTTTGCGGCTGATCGCGGCGAGAGTGATCGCCTGTCAGGCGATGCTCGGCGGCGCAACGTTTGAGGAAGCCTTCCGCATTCTGCGTGGGGATCTCGATGATCGCGAGGCCTTCAACGTCGTTCTGCGCGTCTATCGCGGCGGCGGCCTTGCAAAAGACGCCATCTATCTGCGCGGCCTGTTGCAGATTCTCGATCACTTGAGGAATGGCGGCAGCCTCACGCCGTTCTGGATGGGCAAGATTTCCGCCGCGCATTTCGGCGCGATCCAGGAACTCAACGCGCGCGGCCTGCTGCGGGCGCCGCGCCTCGAACCTGCGTTCCTCTCTTCCGACGCGGCCCGTCCGCGCCTCAGGAAAGCGATGGCGGGTATAGATCCGATCGATATGGTTGAAACCTGAGGGGGGCTCTACAGTGCGCATTGCGTTCTTCGTCAATTCCATTGAAACCGAGACGCCGGGCTATACAACGACGGCGTTGGCGCTGGCTGCCGTCCAGCGCGGCCATTCTGTCGTCTATGTCGAGCCGGGCGATTTCATCCTGCGTCCCGATGACAATCTGGCTGTCAGCGTCGCGGTTCTGCCCGATGCTGGCTACAAGACATCAGCCAAGCTTCATGCTGCCCTGCGGGATGCCGCGAAGCAGAAGAAGACTGTCGCCATGAGCGACATCGACATTCTGTTTCTGCGCAACGACCCGTCGCTGGATGGCACCGGCCGGCCTTGGGCGGCCAATGCGGGCATCATGTTCGGTCGGCTCGCAGCCGAACGCGGCACGATCGTCGTCAACGATCCGGACGGCCTGGCGCAGGCACAGAGCAAGCTCTATCTGCAGTCCTTTCCCGAAGCGGTCAGGCCGGCGAGCCTGATATCGCGCAGCATCACCGAGATCCGCGCCTTCATCGACAAACAGCCAAAAGGCTGCATCGTCAAACCGCTGCAAGGGTCCGGCGGCAAGAATGTCTTCCATATTGCCAAGCCTACCGATTCCAACCTCAACCAGATTTTCGAGGCGGCCAGCGGTGAAGGCTATCTCATCGCGCAGGTCTATCTTCCGGAAGCCAAGGCCGGTGACGTGCGTCTGTTCCTGATGAACGGACTGCCGCTGATGCACGACGGCAAGTACGCAGCCTTTCGCCGCGTTCCGGCCAAGGGCGACGTCCGCTCCAACATCCATGCCGCCGGAACCGCCCGCAAGGTCAAGGTAACGGCCACCATGCTGGGCATAGCCGAAATGGTGCGCCCCAAATTGATCGGCGACGGCATGTTCCTGGTCGGGCTCGACATCGTCGGCGACAAACTTCTGGAGATCAACGTCTTCACGCCGGGCGGGCTCACCCGGCTCGCCGACATGTACGCGACGGATTTTGCCGCAAGCGTCATCGCTGCCCTGGAAGAGAAGCGGACGCTGCGACAAGCCTATGGCAAGGCCATGACAAATTCGCGGCTGGCGACGCTGTGAGGAGTGCGGGCATGACGCGACCTTTCAAAGGTGCAGGGTGGCCGCATAACCGCTTCCGCCGCGTGTCGGCCATACGAACAGCCTTCGCGAGGGTCGTTGTTGCGGCAACTCGGCTCAAATGATCTTGCGAACATCCTGTTCAAAGCTGAGGACATGATGCAGCGCGATGCGCTCGGCCGTTTCGCCATCTCCCCGGCAAACCGCCTCGAGCATAAGGGTCTGCTCCTGCAGGACCTTGTCGAGCCCCGACATAAGCTCGGGAAACCGACGCGTCGCCACATGCAGGATCCTGAGCGACAAATTGTGGTAATGGTCGAGCGTGTCGAACAGATACGGGTTCTTGGCGGCTCGATAGATGAAGCGGTGGATGCGCTGGTCCAGCGCAAGCAGGGGCTCGAGCTCCGGAGGACTTGGAAAGGCGGCCAGTTCGCCGATCAGGGCTTGTGCTTCCCGACGCTCAGGCTCTCGCAGACGTTCGGCGGCGAGCCGCGTCGCCCAGGATTCAATTCTCGCCCTGGCTTCGTAGATCGCCGATAGATCGCTGATATCGATCGTGCTGACGGAGGTTCCGCGACGGCCATTGACATCGACGAAGCCATCGCGCTGCAGCCGCAACAACGCCTCGCGCACCGGCGTGCGCCCGACGTCCAGCCGCCGCATGAGGTCGGTTTCACGGAGCAGGGTGCCGGGCGCCAGCTTGACCGTGATGATGTCCTCGCGCAGCTGCAGATAGGTGCGCTCGGCCAAGGTCGAGCCAGCCTCGACACGGTCGGCATCGTCTTCCCGCATCCGCGCGTCCATCTTACTCACCTCACAGGGATCGAATCCGATCGCCAAGGAATCACTTGACAACGGATTCATATAATATACTAATCAATATATTACAGATATATCGATCCGGCTACAGGGAGGTATCGGGCATGGAAAAAGGGACGGAAAAGGGCGTTGTGTCTCACTCGCGGTTCAAGGTCGGCATTGCCGCCTTGCTGGGCATTGGATTTGGAGTGCTGGCCACGCAGGCGCATGCGGACGGGTTTGAGACGCTGAAGCCGGGCGTGCTGCAGGTCACGATCGAGCCTTACATGCCCTACACGGCGATGAAGGACGAGAAGCTCGTCGGTCTGGACAGCGATATCCTTGCCGCCGTCGCCGACAAGCTTGGTCTCAAGATGGAAGTCAGCGTCACCGATTTTCCCGGCATGCTGGCATCGGTCCAGTCGCGGCGTGCCGACATCACCATCGGCGGCATCGCCTGGTCGGACGCCCGCCAGAAGGTCGGTCTCTTCACCGACCCGCCTTACTATTCGCCTCCGGCAATGGCGGTGCAGGGCACTGCCGACTATCCCGACGTCAAGAGCCTGGAAGGCAAGGATCTCGGCACCGTCACCGGCTATGTCTGGGCGAAGTCGATCGCGCAGGTGCCGAACGCCACCCCGCACACCTATCCGACGGCCGACAGCGTCTTTCAGGACCTGTCATCAGGCAGGCTGGATGTCGGCTTTCTCGACCCTCTGCTGATCATCTACCAGCAGAAGGAACGGCCGGACATGAAGTTCCGCGTCGCCTACCTGGCGCCGCCGACCGCCGACGAGATCAAGGCCCATCCCGATTACCAGTATTTTCAGCCCTACATGACCGGCTTCTACCTGCCGAAAGAGGCGCCGCAGCTGGCCAAGGCCGTCTCGGACCAGATCGATGCCATGTACAAGGATGGTTCGCTTGCCGGGCTCGTCACCAAATGGGGCGGCGATCCGAAGCAGTTCCTGGTGCCTTCGCCGGAGATGGCGGCGCAGCGCCGGGGCGCGGACCGCCCGGCGGATTGGGCGCCGCCCTCGATCGCGCCTTGAGGGTGGGGGCAGGCCCATGTCCCTTTTCCACACGCTCGGCGGGTTCTTCCAGGTTCCCTGGAGCGACTACGCAAGCAATCTCGGCTGGGGTCTGCTCAGGACCCTTGCCTACACCATCGTCAGCTTTGTCGGTGCCGCTGTCCTCGGTCTCGTCCTGGCGCTGATGCGCCTCAACCGCTTGCGTCTGGTGCGCCTGCCGGCCGCCATCTACACCGAGATATTCAAGAACGTCCCGTTGCTCGCCATCATCTTCGTCACCTATTTCGGCCTGCCGTCGGTGGGCGTCAAGCTCAGCGTCTTCGTCGCCGGCGTGTTGAGCCTCATGTTGTTCTACGCCGCCTATCTGTCGGAGATTTTTCGCGCGGCCATTGCGGGCATCCACTCCGGCCAGAACGAGGCCGCGCAGGCGCTGGGCCTTGGCCGCGGCACCACCTTTGGCCACGTCATTTTGCCCCAGGCGCTGAGGCTGGCATTGCCCGGCACCAACACCATGTTCGTCGACCTTCTGAAATCGACATCGCTTCTGGTGACGATCTCGGCCGTCGAACTGATGACCCAGGCGCAGCTGATCGCCTCCGAAACGTTTCGGGCGCTCGAAGTCTACCTGGTGATCGCGTGCATCTATTTCGCCGTCTGCTATCCCCTCTCGCAATGCCTGCTCTGGCTGGAGCGGACCATTGAGGCGGGCGTGCCGCTGACGCCGGGGCGCCGGCGGCGGCTGAAGCTGGCCAGGTCGCTGCTCGCAGGCGGAGCCTAGACCGATGGCACAACAGACACTTCCCAAGGCGGCCAGCGCGACCGCAACCGCCGGCCCGGCAGTCACCATCCGTGGCTTGAAGAAATCCTTCGACGGCAGACAGGTGCTCGGCGGCATCGACCTCGACGTGCCGGCCGGTCGCATCGTCAGCATCATCGGCCAGAGCGGCGGCGGCAAGACGACGCTGATGCGCTGCGTCAACCTGCTCGAGCTGCCCGACGGCGGCGTCATCGAGGTCAATGGCGAGACGATCTGCGACAAGGGCGCGGTGACCTGCAAGAACCTCGCCAGGCTGCGCCAGCGCGTCGGCATGGTGTTTCAGCGCTTCAACCTGTTCCCGCATCTGACAGCAGTGGAAAATGTCGTTCTCGCCCAGATGCATGCCGCCGCGATCGGCGAGCGCGAAGCGGTCGAGCGCGCGGTGCGCCTGCTCACCCGCGTCGGCCTCGCGCATAGGGCAACAGCCTATCCCGAACGCATGTCCGGCGGCGAGCAGCAGCGCGTCGCCATCGCGCGCGCTTTGGCGCTTGGCCCGACCGTGCTTCTGTTCGACGAGCCGACCTCCGCGCTCGATCCGGAATCGACCGGCGAGGTGCTGCGCGTGATGCGGGAACTGGCAAAGGACGGCATGACGATGATCCTCGTCACCCACGAACTGCCTTTCGCCCGCGAAGTCTCGGACTGGGTCGTCTTCATTGACGGGGGCCGGATCATCGAGCAGGGCACGGCGGCCGACGAGCTCGACAACCCACGTGAAGCACGAACGGCTGCCTATGTCGCGCGCTACGCCGCGCCTGCCTGAACGCCGGCCGGCAATCACTCCAAACAGAGCCCATAGGGAATGGTGCGATCCGGTACGCGTTTCGCCAGCCCCGTTTCGCCGGCCCTTGGGCGCCCGTCTTTGCCTCAACGCATGTGGACCAGATGAGCAGGATTTCGACCGACATCGCCGTGATCGGCGGTGGCGTCATAGGCTTGGCGATCGCGCTTCGGCTTCGCGCCGACGGGCGCGATGTCGCCATCATCGAACCGAACGAGCCCGGCAGCGGCGCGTCTTACGGCAATGCGGGAACCATCGCCAATTATGCGGTCATACCCGTAGGCACGCCGGCCGTGCTGCGGAACCTGCCCTCGCTTCTGCTCGACGCGCGCAGCCCCTTGTCGATCCGCACTTCGGCCTTGCCGTCCCTGTTCCCCTGGCTGGCCCGGTTTGCCTATGAATCCTTGCCGTACCGGTTCCGGGAAAACACAAGCCGGATCGCCGAACTCGTTTCCGACGCATCGGCGGCATGGACAGAGTTCGCGGCCGAAATTGGGGCAACGGACCTGCTCTCCGCCAAGGGCTGTCTCTATCTCTATGAAACGCAGAAGGCCTTCAGGGCGGCGGCCACCGATATCGACCTGCGCCGCTCCTATGGCATTGGTCAGGAACTGCTGTCGGCCGACGAAGTGCATCGGCTGGAACCCCGGTTGCCGCCCGTCGAGGGTGGCGGCGTGTTTTTTCCGGGCGCGATCAATCTCAACGATCCGGGCGAGACGATGGCGCGGTTGACCGCCGCGGTGCGGCGCGCGGGCGTGGAATTCGTCCAGGCCTCCGCCCGAACGATCGCGCGGCAAGCGAATGGTATCCGCATCGACGCCGCGCCCTTCGACATAAGCGCCCGGACCGCTGTCATCGCCGCCGGCGCCCACTCGCAAAGGCTCGCCGCCCAGATCGGCGATCCTGTCAGGCTGGATACCGAACGCGGCTATCACATCGAATTCGACATGGCCCACCCGCCGATCGAACGGCCGGTCTGCCCTACCGCGCTCGGCTTCTATCTCTGCCCGATGCGCGGCCGCTTGCGTGTTGCAGGCCTGGTCGAACTCGGCGGCCTGGGCGCCCCCGCCAACCCACATCGTGTGGCAGTGCTGGCGGCCAATGCGCGTCGGGTTTTTCCGGAACTGGGTGAGCCGAGCCGCACATGGCTCGGCTTTCGTCCCTCGATGCCCGATTCCGTGCCCGTGATCAGGCCCTCACGAGGCGGGCGGGACGTGATTCTCGCCTTCGGCCATGGCCACATAGGGCTGACGCTTGCGCCGCGCACCGCGCGGATGGTCAGTGGGATGGTTGGAGGGTAGGCGCCGGATCGCATCGCGGCCGGTGGCATCGAGGCGGCGGCCCCGAGATCACCTGTCATCGACGCATTCGTCGGCGGCTACGCCGATCGGCTGGCCCGGAAGATCGCTACCGCCGCGGCCGTCAGCGCCGCATTGCCGGAGGCCACCGTGCCATCGGGCAGTTCCTTGCCGTCCTCCAGCCCGACGCGCGTCGACCAGTTGCGCTCCGCCGCACGGCGCACGAACGGCCAGACCGTGGTGTCGGCTCCGTGCAGCAGGATCGCCCGTCGTATCCCGGCACGATCCAGCACTTTTTCGATGCCGTCCGAAACGGCAAGGGCCTCGTCCAGTGTCTGCTCGGAAATCTCGATCAGCACGCGCAGAACGCGTCCGCCATGGTCCAGGTTGACGAGACGCTCGGCGTCGGCGACCGATGCCAGGCCCGCCTCGATGCCGATGCCGCGTTGGCGCAGGCTCTCCATGACGATGGGTGCTGCCGTCTCGCTGAGATTGACCGAGGCATAGTCCGGCAGTTCGTGCCAGCCGGCGATGGCGACCAGCGTGCTGACATCGTCGTTCTCGATCCAGGCGCCGGTGGAGACGCCGATCAGCGTGCCGGGGCAGGCGCGGCGCAGCGCTGCAATTGTCGGGTCCATCGCTGCCGGCGCAAGGCTCTCGCGGCCGTCCGCTCCGCGGGCATGGACATGCAACTCCGCCGCACCCGCGGCAATCGAAGCCGCGCCATCGCGCGCCATGGCCTCGGCGTCGAGCGGCAGCGTCGGATGAAAATCGGCGGGACGCGCGCCGTTGATGCAGGTCTGGACGATCATGGTTCTCGCGATCCTATTGCGGATGGCGCGAGCCTAACGCAGGGCTGCCAAAATCGGTACCGGTCCGCCGAAGGCTCCTGACAGGTGGATGCCATGCGGCCTGAATCAGATTGGTAGGATGCGCCGCTATCGCCTTGTTCGAAAAAGCCTTCCGCGAGATCGGCGGCGGGACAGCAATGGCCAGTGACGACGCTTGCCGGAGAACTCAGTCTTCCTCGACCCAGATCAGCCGCAGCAGCCGCAGCAGCGTTGCGCGCTCTTTTTTCGTCAGCCGCTCTAGGAACCGGTCCTCGTGCCGGCGCACCTGCCGGCGCCATGCCGGCATGGCCGCTTTGGCAGCCGTGGTCAAAGCGAGCACCTGCACGCGCCTGTCCTGCGCATGGTCGTCGCGCTCCACCAGCCCGCGCTCTTCGAGTTCGGCAAGCAGCGGCGCCATGTTGGCACTCTTCATGCCGAGCAGACGGCAGAGTTCGGCGGCGCTGATGCCGGGCCGCTCGTCGATCAACGCCAGCATGCCGTAGGTGACGGGACGCAGCGCCGCATCGACCAGCTCGACCGTGAAATCATTGAGCGCCAGGGCCGAAGCGCGGCGCAGATTGTAGCCAATCTGCGCGTCGAGCCGGTCTTCGGGCGCGACCCTTGTCGTCTTGCCGGAAGTGGTGCGATCTACCGTCTCGTTCATGCTGCAATCGATCGCCGCGATCAAAACCCTTGTCAAGTAAAAAAGACTATGCAACATAGCGATTATAAAGCTATGTAGCATAGCGATTACTTCAAGAAGGAGCACGGCTCTTCGCTTGCCATGCAAGACCGCGAGCCGGAGGAGACTTGCCATGACCGAAGAGACCGTTGCCTTCGACATCGAGGACGGCATCGCCTGGGTGCGCTTCAACCGGCCTGAGAAACGCAACTGCATGAACCCGGCGCTCAACCGGCGCATGATGGAAGTGCTCGACGAACTGGAATATCGCGACGATGTCGGCGTGCTGGTGCTGTCGGGCGAGGGCAATGCCTGGTCGGCGGGCATGGACCTCAAGGAGTATTTTCGCGAGACCGAAGCCAAGGGGCTGGGCGCTGTCCGCAAGGCCCAAAGCGAAGCCTATGGCTGGTGGCGGCGGCTGCGCTGGTACCGCAAGCCGACCATTGCCATGGTCAATGGCTGGTGCTTTGGCGGCGGCTACGGCCCGCTCTTTGCCTGCGACCTCGCTTTCGCCGCCGACGAGGCGCGGTTTGCTTTGTCGGAGATCAACTGGGGCATCCTGCCCGGCGGCGGCGCCACCAAGGTGGTGGTCGACCTGCTGTCGATGCGCGACGCCATGTACCACGCGCTGACCGGCGAACTGATAGACGGCAGGAAAGCGGCTGCCTGGAAGCTGGTCAATGAGAGCCTGCCGCTCGAAGGCCTCAAGGCGCGCGTCGCCGAGGTGGCCAACATCTTGCTGAAGAAAAATCCGGTCGCTCTGAAGGCGACCAAGGATGCCGTCCGCCGCGTTGCCGAGATGACTTACGACAATGCCGAGGACTATCTGGTGCGGGCGCAGGAGGCGGCCAATTCCTACGACAATGACGGCCGCAAGGAAGGCATCCGCCAATTCATCGACGAGAAGAGCTACAAGCCCGGCCTCGGCGCCTACGACAAGGCAAGGTGACCAGCTGACTTTCGATCGGGGAGGAGATGCGAGATGCCGGCCTGGACGACGCCCGATCCCGTGGCCTTGCATGCCGCGACGCAGCCCGAGCGCCTCGCTTGCGTCGACCTCGCTTCCGGGCGGCGCTGGACCTACGGCGGTTTCGATGAAGCCATCCAGCGTGCTGTCGCCGTCCTTGAGAGCGGCTACGGTATCGAGCCGGGGCAACGCATCGCCACGGTCGCCCGCAACAGCGCCGATCTCCTGATCCTGCAGCAGGCCGCCATGCGGCTCGGCGCCATTTTTGTGCCGGTCAACTGGCGCCTAGCCGGAGCCGAGCAACAAACAATCCTCGCCGATTGCGATCCCGCGCTGCTGCTGCACGATGCCGCGTTTGAGATAGCGCCGCCCAAGGGCTGCATGCTGGTCGAGGTCGCCGACTTTGCGGCGGCGGTGGCAGCGCAGGCGCCGGCGCCGCGCCGGCGTTTGCCGCCGGCCGATCAGCCGTCGATCATCCTTTACACCTCAGGCACATCGGGCCGGCCGAAGGGGGTGATCATCACCGAGGCCAACGCTTTCGCCACCGCGGTCAATTTCGGCGTGCTGGGTCGGGTCGGCAATTCCAGCGTCTTCCTCTGCGATGCGCCGATGTTCCATGTCATCGGACTCCTCACCAGCCTGCGTCCGCCCTTGCTGCAAGGCGGCACCGTGCTGATCTCGTCCGGCTTCGAGGCTGGCCTCACCAACCGCCGGCTGGCCGATCCGGAACTCGGCGTCACCCACTATTTCTGCGTCCCGCAAATGGCCAAAATGCTGCGCGAGGATACCGCGTTCGCGCCGGCAAACTGGACCACGCTCACCGCCATCTTCACCGGCGGCGCCCCCAATCCCGCTGCCGACATCCTCTGGTGGCTGGAGCAGGGCGTGCGCATGGTCGACGGCTTCGGCATGACCGAGGCCGGCACCGTGCTCGGCATGCCCCTCGAGGCCGGCCAGATCGCCCGCAAGGCCGGCTCCGCCGGCCTGCCGGCGCCATCGCTTGGCTTGCGCATCGTCGACGAAGATGGCCAGGACGTCGGGGCCGGCGCGGCAGGCGAGATCTGGCTCAGCGGTCCCAACATCACACCGGGCTACTGGAACCGGCCGAATGAGACCGCGCAGGCCTTCACACCGGACGGCTGGTTCCGCACCGGCGACATCGCCCGCCGGGACGAAGAAGGTTTCGTCACCCTGGTCGACCGCCGCAAGGACATGTTCATCTCGGGCGGCGAGAACGTCTATCCGGCCGAGATCGAAATGGCGCTGCTCGATCATCCCGACATTGCCGAAGCGGCGGTCATCGGCGTCGCCGACGAGCGCTGGGGCGAGATCGGCCGCGCTTTCGTCGTGATGAAGGCGGGCTGCGTCCTCGACCCAGCCGCGCTCACCGCCCACTGTGCAGCCCGCATCGCCCGCTACAAGGTACCGAAGGAATTCCTGCTCACCGACGCGCTGCCGCGCACCGCGTCCGGCAAGATCCAGAAACAAATCTTGCGCGGCCGGTAGCGCCGGGACCGCGCCTGCTCCGAACCCGACCGTGCTACTCGATCAGCAGCAGACCGCGCTTCCTGTCGCCATCGCTGTCGATCGTGTCCATGGCCGAGAACAGCCGTTCGCGCTCGATCAGCCAAGGCTTGTAGCGCTCGTTTACGTCGAGGACGAAAACCATGTCCTCGGCCTCAAGATAGCCGCCGATCGGGGATTTTCTCGCGGGTGAAATTGATGATGTAGCGGCGGTTTGGATCGTTGGCGCGCTTCATGTGCTCGCGGAATTCGTCGGCGCTCAGGTTCCGCAGCACCGAGACTTTCCGACCGGTTTTCGCCTGAGCGACGTCGGCAACCTCGTCCAGCGTCAGCCCGATGATGCAAAAAAGCCGGTCCAGCATTTTCCGGTGCCCTCAAGGACTTCGGCCTCGCTTGTCTCCTCCTCGCCGATGGAGCGGAACGTGTTTGCGACACTGGCCGGACCGCACCGTGAACTGTTCGTTTGCCAGTCAAGGCTGGCGTTGAAAGTGGCGGCCACCGGCAGCTTCCAGGCGCTGTCGATCAGCGCGGGGGTGCGGATAACCGACGACTGGATTGCGTCCGGCGAAACCGCGGTCTGACCAACAAGCAACAGTGCGCCGCCGCCGAGCAGACCAGCGCCGGCAACTGCAATCAAAGCGAAAGCCAGACTACGCTTCATTGCCGAACCTCGAAACAGTGCAGTATCATGGCTTATTCAGAAGGCATCACAGTCTAGCGAAATCGGAGACTTCAGTCGATGTTGCGGCGTTGGCCCCGAGCGTACCATATAGCGGGCAGGGCACGCGCCACGGCGGCAGCCCCATTGCGGGCGGCCAGTGAAAGGATCCGATATGAGTGAACTCAAGGTCAGAACACGCGTCACCGGCGCGACGGCGACACTGCAGCCTGGCGGTTTGCCCGCCATCACCACACCGACCGGCGGTGCCGTCGATGTCGTCACCGGGGTCAGCGCGCCGGGCTTCAACCCGCTCGACCTGCTCTATGCCTCGCTCGCCGCCTGCATGGTGCTGAGTGCCCGCATCGCCGCCAGCCGGCTCGGGGTCGCCGCCGAGCTTGGTGAGGTGCGCGCCGAGGTCAGTGGCGAGAAGGCGAAGGACGAGCCGTCGCGTGTCGAAAACTTCAACATCAGGCTCGACATTGCGGGCGATCTCGACGCGGCGACGAAGCAGCGCATCGTCGAGGATGCCGAAGCGATCTGCACGGTGTCCAACACGCTGCGCAGCGCACCGCATCTGCATACGACGCTTGGATGAGGGATGTCGCAGAACACGGCCAACCAAGGACCATCCCATGGTCATGATCCCGCCAATTGATTACGCGACGGCATCGCAAGACATTCGCGCCGAGCACGACAGGGAGCTTGGCCTGCGCGGGCGCATGACCAACATGAAGCGCATATTGCTGCATTCACCGGCGGCGCACCGCATCTATGCCGAATGGTTCACGCTGCGCGATCTCTTGAAGCCGACGCTCGACGACCGCGCCATCTGGCTCCTGTCGCTGGCGATCTCGCAAGGCTGCCGGGCCGAGATTCCCGTCACCTTCTTCCGCCGCGCGCTGATCGATGGCGGCCTTGATCCGGAAGCGATCGGACCCGGCGCCGACGAGGCGTTGCTAATCGAATTCGGCAAGGCGCTTGCGGCCGGCAGCGATGCAATTCCCGACGATATCTGGGCGGCACTGAAGGCCCGTTACGATGACACGCTGCTGGTCAACCTCGTCGCCTTCGCCGGCATCATGGTGGCGACCTGCGTGTTCACCAACGCGGTGAGGGTCGATCTGGATCCGGAGTTGGAGCCTTATCGGAAGCGGTGAGGCGCAACCTGTCCTTCTCCCCCTGTGGGAGAAGGTGGCCTCGCGAAGCGAGGTCGGATGAGGGGTGTTCCAGCTTGGCGGCACGTTTGAAATCGCCACCGCCCCAGTTTCGTCGCGCACCCCTCATCCGTCTCGGCGCTGCGCGCCGATCCACCTTCTCCCGCAGGTGGAGAAGGGAAGGTGACACTTCACCACCTCCGCAGGAATCGGGTGGTTCGCGCCTCTCGTTCGCCCCACTTTGACAGCAGGCAAAGGAGGCATCCATGACTATCCATTCCCTAAACACCAAACGCGCAACCCGTTCGGCCGAAGCGCGCGTCGACGCGCAGGACTGGAGCGCTCTGATCGGCGAGCTGAACAGTCATGGCTGCGCCGTCATGCCGGCTCTGCTCTCACCCGAGGAATGCGCCGAAATCGCCGCGCTCTATACGCATGAGCAACATTTCCGCAGCCGTGTGGTGATGGCCCGTCACGGATTCGGCAAGGGCGAGTACCGCTATTTCCGCTACCCTTTGCCCGACCTGATCGGCGCCTTGCGCACCGCGCTCTACCCGCGTCTTGCTTCAGTCGCCAATGACTGGAACGAACGCATGGGCGCGGCACAGCGCTACCCCGAAGACCACGCGGCGTTTATCGAGCGCTGCCACGACCAGGGCCAGACACGGCCGACGCCGCTTTTGCTCCAGTATGGCCCCGGCGACTTCAACTGCCTGCATCAGGATCTCTATGGCGATCTCGCCTTTCCCTTGCAGGTGGCGATCCTGCTGTCGCAGCAGGGTGAGGATTTCATCGGCGGCGAATTCGTGCTGACCGAACAGCGCCCGCGCATGCAAAGCCGTGCCGAAGTGGTGCCGCTTACCCAAGGCGACGCGGTGATCTTTGCTGTGCACAACCGCCCGGTGCAGGGCACCAGGGGTCCCTACAGGGTGAACCTGAGGCACGGTGTTAGCCGCTTGCGCTCAGGCAAACGGCATACCGTGGGGATTATTTTCCACGACGCAAAGTAATGTCACCCGCTTCTGCGCAGTTCCGTCGTCCCGCTGGCTGTCCGAGATTGGCGCAGGCTCACACTTCGTCGACGTCGAACAGCAGCATCGTCAGGTCGTCGTCCCCTGGGGCGAGTATCCGCCGGTCAGCGGCGCAGGCGATGCCGATTTCGGTAGCAAATGCGCTCTGCATATCGGCGAGGCTGTCGAAATACAGCGTCCCCACCAGATACGGCATCTCGCCCGCTGAGCGCTTGATGATAGGCCGCCTGCTGATGTCGTAGCGCCGCAGGCCGGGAAGCTTCTTGGCCAGCGGCACATGAATCTCGAAATAGTGCCGGTCGAAAGCCTCAGGATCGGCCGGGGTGTTGTAGATCACGAGCATCTTGGCCATCTTCGTATTCCTGTCTGTTGGTGTTGCCGGTTGGGGCCTATGCAGGCCACCGCGCCAATGTCGTTTCGCGAGGGCAGATTTCGACGATCCCTGGATTATTGTTTTCGTGACGGGTGACGGGATCCGCGCCACCATCTGCGGCGCTTGTGCCTCTTCCCCCGCGACCGTCATTCGCGTATGGCCCCGGGCAAATCCCTCAATTTCGCATCAGCGTCCCGGACCGCCCCATGATCCGTCTTGAAAATATCGGCAAGCAGAACGGCCGTCAGCTTGTCTTCATCGAGGCCTCGGCCGCCTTGCAGAAGGGTGAGAAGGTCGGCCTTGTCGGGCCGAACGGCGCCGGCAAGACGACGCTGTTTCGCATGATCACCGGCCAGGAGCAGCCAGACGAGGGCCAGGTGCAGGTCGATCGCGGCGTCACCATCGGCTATTTCAGCCAGGATGTAGGCGACATGGCGGGCCATAGCGCGGTCGCCGAAGTGATGAACGGCGCCGGGCCGGTCAGCGACGTGGCGGCCGAAATGGCCGAGCTCGAGGCGGCCATGGCCGATCCCGAGCAGGCCGACCGGATGGACGAGATCATCGAGAAATACGGCGAGGCGCAACATCGCTTCGAGGAGCTCGACGGCTATGCGCTGGACGGGCGCGCCCGCGAAGTACTCGACGGCCTTGGCTTCTCGCAGGAGATGATGGACGGCGATGTCGGCAAGCTCTCCGGCGGCTGGAAGATGCGCGTTGCGTTGGCGCGCATCCTGTTGATGCGGCCAGACGTCATGCTGCTCGACGAGCCGTCCAACCATCTCGATCTGGAAAGCCTGATCTGGCTGGAGCAGTTTTTGAAGGGTTATGACGGTGCATTGCTGATGACCTCGCACGACCGCGAGTTCATGAATCGCATCGTCAACAAGGTGGTCGAGATCGACGCCGGTTCGCTCACCGCCTATTCCGGCAATTACGAATTCTACCAGCAGCAGCGGGCGATCGCCGACAAGCAGCAGCAGGCGCAGTTCGAGCGCCAGCAGGCGATGCTGGCCAAGGAGATCGCCTTCATCGAACGCTTCAAGGCGCGCGCTTCACATGCCGCACAGGTGCAGAGCCGGGTGAAGAAGCTCGACAAGATCGACCGCGTCGAGCCGCCCAAGCGCCGCCAGGTCGTGAATTTCGATTTCCAGCCGGCGCCGCGTTGCGGCGAGGATGTCGTAACGCTGAAGAACGTCCATAAGGGGTATGGCAGCCGCAGCATCTATGAGGGGCTCGACTTCCAGGTCCGCCGCCGCGAGCGCTGGTGCATCATGGGCGTCAACGGCGCCGGCAAGTCGACGCTGCTGAAGCTGGTCGCTGGCGCCTCCGACCCCGATGCCGGCACGGTCGCGCGGGGACCCAGTGTGAAAATGGGCTATTTCGCCCAGCACGCCATGGAGGTGCTGGAAGGCGAGCGCACCGTGTTCCAGACGCTGGAAGACGCGTTTCCCCAGGCCGGCCAGGCGCCGCTGCGCGCGCTCGCCGGCTGCTTCGGCTTTTCCGGCGACGAGATCGAGAAGAAATGCCGCGTGCTGTCAGGCGGCGAGAAGGCGCGGCTGGTGATGGCGCTGATGCTGTTCGATCCGCCCAATCTTCTGGTGCTGGACGAACCGACCAACCACCTCGACATCGCCACCAAGGAGATGCTGATCACGGCCCTGTCGCAATATGAAGGCACCATGCTGTTCGTCTCGCATGACCGTCATTTCCTGGCCGCACTCTCCAACCGCGTGTTGGAACTGACTCCCGATGGCATCCACACCTATGGCGGCGGCTATACCGAATATGTCGAGCGCACCGGGCAGGAAGCGCCGGGCTTGCGGGGGTAACCCCGCGCCCGGCACCGAGACGTCGCGCCCCCGCTGGTTCCCCTCGCTCATTGTCGATCGGGGGGCAGCGCGCCCAGCGGGAAGCTGCATTTCCAAGGACGAAACGGCGCCCCGCTGGCGCCGCCTAGAGTTGCTCCTCACACGCGGCAAGTGCTTTGGCGACGCCGGCAACGAGATGTTCAACATCACTTGCATGTTCGTACGCAATCCCGGTTTGCGCAAACTGCATCGGCGAAAAGTCAGGCGCTATCCGCTTGACCTCTGCCATGATGCGCTGAGCTTCCTTCAGTTCGCCGAGTTGCGCGTGGCATCCCGCCAACCTTGTCAGTCGCCAAGGGGTCTTTGAGGGGATCTTGGACATGCTGACTAGCGCGGCCTTGTAATCTCCAGCCGAGTAGAGCGCGATGGAGCGATCATAGTGGTACCAGTCAGGATGGATCGGGTTGATCCGTATCGCACTGTCAATTGCCGCGAGTGCTTCAAGAGGCCTGCCTCTCATCGTGAGCAAGAACCCCATTTGCGCAATCGTATCGGCGTCATACGGATTGAGGTCGAGGGCGCGCTGAAGGTGATGTTCAGCCGCGTCGAACTGACGGGCATAGATCAAAGCCTGGGCGAGCACGCGATGGCAGCGCGGCTCTTCCGGCGCCAAGGTCACCGCACACTCCGCGCGATGGATCAGTGAACCAAGCAATGCAGGGGATGCCTCGGCATAGCCACCGATAATGAGATCGGCAAGCGCGATGTAGGAATGCGCCAAGGCATAGGTCGGGTCCTTTTCGACCGCAGCCTGGAAAAGATCGCGCGCAGCCTCATTGTCATCAGCGCCATAACCGCGCAACCGGGCCAGTCCACGCAGGAGAAGCTCGTATGCGGCCAGGCTGCCCGGAGGCTTCGGGGTTGCCTGCTTGACACCTGCGTCGTCAAGGCGAGCGACCAGCCGGTTCACCACACGGCGGGCGATTTCTTCCTGCATGTCGAAGATCTGGCCGCCAGACGCGGAAAAGGTATCGCTCCAGAGGACTTCACCCGTCGAGGCAGTAATGAGACTGACGGTGACCCGCATACCGTCTGCCCGGGTCGTCGCCCTGCCGCGGACCAGATAGGTTGCGCCAAGGCTGTCGCCAACGGCACGCCAATCGGACGCGGAATCCGAGACAAAGGCAAAACCGGAATTGCGCGCCAGCACGACGACCGTTCCGAAGCGAGCCAACGCATTGACAATGTCCTCCGCGAAACCGTCGACCAAGGGGGTGTCTTCCGGCGCACCTTCATTGCTGAAACGCAGCACCGCAACGCGCGGCTGCCCGGAGCGCTCCTGCTTGGGCGCGTCGGGAGGAGAGAAGACGTAGCCGCGCTTGGCGACCGTGCGGATAATGGTTTGGCTTTCGTCCTGCAGCGCCTTTCGCAACTCCCTGACCGCCTGCGTCAGTGAGTCCTCGGTCACGAAGACATCAGGCCACACCGCCGACATCAGTTCAGACTTGGTCGCGACACGCCCGGCATTCCTGCTGAGGTAGGTCAACAAATCAAATGCCTTGGAGCGCAGAGCGACAGGTTTCCCGTCGCACAACAGCAGCCCTCGGGCAAGATCAAGCTCGCAACTGCCAAGTACCAGTGGTACGTGCCCTGGGTTTTCTCGCGACATTCAATGCCGATCTGACCAGCTCGACCAAACGCTGCCTGATTGGGATCTCAATCGGGGCGGACGTCAAGGGATCAGGAGAATTTGATCCGACTTCACTTTGGCCGGAAGTCATGCGTCTCTCCACGGCCATGATCTCCAGCATTTCGAACATTGTTCCAGGCATGGGCGCACAAGGGGACCCAGCCATGACGGTGGATGCAAATTCCAGGAGTTCCTGCCGGGCTTGGCGCGTGTTCTCATTCGGTGACATGGTCGACCTCCTCCAGTTCTTGAGAACTATGAAGCCGAGGAACGGGCGCGTACCGGCAGATTTCTGAAATTCTGCTGAATCCTTCCGTCAATCGATATGTCAAGCGGACGGGGTCGGAAGCGCTGGGGGGGCTGCGCAGCTATACCAATTCAGGAATGGTTCTTCCGTCCGCAATTGCGTCAAGCAGGGTTTGTCAGCTCGCCGCCAGCCATTTGCGTGATTGGGCGAATGCCTTGAAGGCTTTTGCGTCCATCGGGTAGCCGAAAAAGAACCCCTGCAGGATATCGCAGCCAAGCTCTTTCAGGATCTGCGCGTGCTCCATCGTCTCGACGCCCTCGGCGATCACTTCGATACCGAGCGACTTGCCGATGTCGATGATGGACGACACCAGCTGCCGCTGCGCGGTTGAGCTGGTGATCGGGGTGACCAACTGGCGATCGATCTTGAGGCGACGCGGCCGCAACTTCAAGAGCGAGACGATCGAGGCATGCCCGGTGCCGAAATCGTCGATCTCGATGTCGATGCCGAGTTCCTTGATGTGTTCGATATTCCAGCTGACCAGTTCGTCGTTTTCATCGAGGAAAATCGACTCCACCAGCTCGAACGATACGGTCCCTTTCTTGATGGCTAGCTTGCGCAAACCTTTGATCAGGTCCCGGTCCTCCAGCCGCCTGGCTGAGACGTTGACAGATACGCGCGGGATGTTGAGGTTGCTGCGCGACCAGCGCTCGAGACTATCAAGCGCCTGCTTCAGGACAGTGCGGTCGATAAGCGCCACGACATTGAGTTCTTCAGCCACCTTCAAATATGCGCCGGGGGTCAGTATACCGCGTCGCGGATGATCCCAACGCGACAGCGCCTCGACGCCGACGATCTCCAGCGTCCTGGCGTCGAACTGCGGCTGGTAGTAGACGACGAATTCGTTCCTCTCGAGTCCGCCGAGGATCTCGTCGGCGGTCTGCTTGGTCCGCACGATCTCGCTCTGCAGATCTTCGTTGAAAAACTCGTAGCGGTTGCGGCCACGGCCTTTCGCGCGGTACAGCGCGAGATCGGCATTGACGAGCAACTGCTTTGCATCGACGCCGCTGTTGGCTGCAATGCCGATGCTTACGCCGAACCGGCACTGGTGACCCAGATAGTCGACCGGTTGGCGCATCGCATCGATGATTTGGTCGGCGAGCGCGGCAAGCTCCTTGTCGTCGCGTCCATGGCTCAGCACGAAAAACTCGTCGCCGCCGATGCGCGCAACGAAATCGGCCGGACCGACGCTGGCCTTGATGACTTTCGAAGCATGCACCAGCAATGCATCGCCCGCCGCGTGGCCGAGCGTGTCGTTGATCTGCTTGAAGCGGTCAAGGTCGAGATGCAGCAATGCTACGCGGCCCTCGGCTTCGCGGTTTTCGGCAAGCATCTCGTCCAGATACCGACGGTTGGGCAGGCCGGTCAGCGAATCGTGCAGCGCGACATGCTCGATGCGGGCCTTGGCCAAATTCAGTTCGATATTCTTCGATTCTGAAAGGCGTCGTTCGCGCAGGAGGTTCTCGTTCAGCAACACGTCGCCGGTTACATCCCATTCGGCGCCGATCATTTTCGACGCGCCGTTATTGTCCTGGAAGAAGCTGGCGCGTGTGCGCACATGGCGAATGGTCCCGTCCGGTCGCAGTAGCCGATACTGCGAGGAGTACAAGCCCCGTGTCGCGGCAGCTGAATCGAAGTCCTGTTTGGCTCGTTCGAAGTCTTCAGGGTGGATCGACAGCGCCCAGTCGTCATAGCCGCGGGTCTTTCCGTCGGCGGGCTTGCCATAAATTTCGTTGATGCGGTCGTCCCATACGAGCTCGTTGCTGCCGAGGTCGTGCTCCCACACGCCTATGCCCGAGGCCTCCAATGCCAACTCCAGTCGCCCGGACAGGCGCCTTAACTCGGCGTAATTTTTCTGTCTTTCACCAAAAAGCCGTCCGGCCACCAGGATCGGCAGCACCACCAGTGCGCCGGCGAGCGCCATGAGCGTCCTCAGCAGCCATTCATTTTTCGGACCGGTCGGCCAGCCGCCCTTCGGTATGGCCGAAATTTGCCACGAGCCTGAAGGCAGTTGCACCTCCGCCGTCACCGGATTGCCGGCCACTACATTGTCGCCGCCGAAGAACAGTTCGCCACCGCCCCCCAGTGCATCCTTGCCGATGAGCGCCACATCGATATCGAGCTCAGGGTCGGTCAGTCCGCTCGCGCTGTAGAGCCGATCGATATCGATCACGGCCGAGACAATCCCCCAAAACCGGTCGCCACCTCCCTCCGTCGGCACGAAGACCGGGATACGGCCGATGAAACCACGACCGCCTTGTGCCAGTTTGACCGGCCCGGCGAGCACCAGCGCGCGCTGGTCCCGGGCGCGAAGCGCAGCCATGCGTTGCGCCTCGGTCTTGCGATAGTCCAGCCCGACGGCTTTCTCATTGCCTTCCAGCGGGTATATCAGCGTGATGACGAGGTCGGGCGCGCCGGCAATATCGCGCAGTTGCGATTTTTGCTGGAACAAATTGCGGGCGAGCGCCGCAAATCTCTGCTGGCCCATATAGGGCTCGGTAACGATCGTCGAAACGAGACCCTGCACCAGCTGAAGATTGCCGTTTATGTTGCCTTCGAGCTTGGCGCGTATGATGTTGACCTTGGCCAGGACATCGGCGCGCGCCAGCTGGTCGGAAACGTCTCTGTTCCGCTGATCGGCAACCAGGGCACAGACGAGAAGCACAACAAACGCAATCGCCGCCGGCAAGTTGGCGGAAGAAAAAATGGCCCGTTTCACCTTGCCGGCATTGAGCATCGCAGCTGCCAATTTGGTATGAATACCTTTCAGGAACAATTGTCCCTTGGTCGACCATAGTAGCTAAGGCTTAAATATGAGCTTCGAGGCGAATCGAAAAACCAAACATTGCCCTTCTTGGTTGCCGAAATCTTCACGAGAGCGGGAGTATGCGGTTTTCAGACGATAAAAATCAAAAGACAAATCCTTTTTCGCAGTCTGATGAGCGATTTTGCTCAAAAACATCGATTTTATAAGGTTAATTCAGATTGGTGGCCATGTAACCTGGGTTGCACGCGGGAAGGCGGACGATCATTCAGGCGCGGATCTGTTCGGAAAGTGGAAGCGCATTACGCGCCGGCTCCTCCATGATGCGGAACGAGAGCGGCTGCGAACTGGCGTCGTTGATTGTGCCGGATTTCCCCCGCGAGCGACTTATTTGGCGGCCATCTGATCGGCCAGTGCCTGTGCCTGGGCGAGCAGCGCCGGGAAGGTCGGGTCTCCCGGCAGGTGCTGGGCTATGCAGGCGCGAAAGTCGCTATCGCCTTTGTCCCAGGCGGCGTTGGAGGACTCGAACGCCTTTTCGTCCTTGAGGTCCGAAGCCTGGTAGGCCTCCTGGAATTTCTGCGCGGCGGCATCCGCAGCAGCCCAGACGGCGTCGCAGGCGGCGATCTTCGGGACGGCAGGGGCCGCCGGCGCTGCTGTGATCATGACGCTCTTGCCTTTGACGAGTGTAACGATGACCTCCTGCTCGTAGATCGGTCCGACGTCCTGCGTCCAGCCGCCGAGCCGTGCAAAGGCAATGTCGGCGCCTTCAGGCTTCTTCAGTGGAAAGTCGAGCGTTCCCTCAAAGGCGGCGTCGCTGTTGATCGACTGGGTATAGAAAGCATCGACCTTCAGCGCGGCATCGATGCCGGCGGGCAGTTTGAAACTCTCGTCGGTCTCGGCGGTTTTGGCCTGGAGCCAGCGGCCCAGCAGCCCTCGCGTCGTTGCCACCAGGCTGGGGCCGTCATCGCCTTTGCTGTAGCGCAGCCCGTCGAGCATGCCAGAGCCGATATCGGAGCCGCTGAGGCTTTCGATATTGATCGTGCCAGTTGCCGGAAAACCCTTGACCGCCAGGGGACCGATGATGCCCGAAAGGCGCTGTTGCAGGTCGGCCAGCGCCTTCTCGTTCTCGGCGTCGATCGTTTCGATTGCAGCATTCGCATCGTTCAGCGCCGCGATGGCCGCAATCGCCTTCTCGCGCGCAGCGATATAATCATCTTCCGGCGAGGTCGCGAACGCAACGCTGCTCGAGAGCGCAAACAGAAACGTCCAGACCAACCGCATGATGAAACCCTCCGCTTATCGAGAGCTCATCGCGTGGCTTGGTGGCGATTGTGCGGCGGCGGGTGCCTGTTCTGGCGCAGGGCGGATCTACCCACTGTCGCATAGGCAAACGCTTAAGATGCGAGCGCCGCGATTAACCATCGCTTAACTATCCGGTCGCCTTTAATTCAATTCTGGAGGATATTGATTTCGGGGCAACGAAGCGGCGAGTTGCCTTGCGGAACCAGAGCGCAATTGTCCTACCGGCGCATCTTCGCTCGTGCGCCACAGCCGAAATAAGCGGCGGAACACCGTCGTCTCGCGGGGAGGCGCCATCATCACAGCTGATGAGGAGCGCCAGAATGAAGATCGAAGAAGCAGTTACGGCCGTGACGTCAGAAGCGAGCACGCTGATGTCTTGCCTCGGCCTGCCCGTTATCGCCTACCACGTCACGGCAATCATGCGGGAGGCAGACCTGGAACACGCCAGGCAGATGCAGCTCGCTCTGATGCGACGAAGCGTCGAGGCGCTTGTCGATGATGGCCTGGAGGACGTCGTTGCCGAATATTTTGCATCCCAGTTCGACGGTCGCGTCGGCTTGACCTGGAGGCTCCTGCACGCGTCCGGCGGCGCGTCGCACTGACCAAATCGGTCTCGATTAACTCCGACGTGTCGGCTTCCGGCGCTAGAGCGCAAATAGCCTCCGGATACGCCGCCGGTCTGTTAGTGGTTCCTAAACCGCGCCAGCATTATGTTTGCCGATTGGCGGCGGAACCACCAGATGAATGGCTTCAAGCGAACGTTCGGATTCGGCCTGATCCTGTTGATGGCCGCTGCGGCGGCGGTGGCTCTGCACGTCAACGGCCAAAGGAACTTCGAGCTTGCCCAGAAGCGATATCTGGAAAATTCGCGTGCCGCTTCGAGAGCTACCGCCAAGACAGTCGAAGATGCGCTCCACGCTATCTATGAGAATGTCCGTACGTTGACGTTCCTGCCGAGCGTCAGGAACCTCGACCGGCATGGCACCAACCTTGGCGACGAAGGGCGTGCGACGATCCAGCAAATCTATAACAACCTGGCCAACAATGTCTCGATTTCCGAGGTTTACTTCCTGCCGCTGGATTTCGACCCGGACCGTTTCGACCCTGTTACGGGCAAGCTGGAAGAGCCAATACTGCAGTTCGACCAGCTCATTGTTAATGCCAAGGCGAGATCGGCGGCGGCTGCCAACCAGGGAAGCGGCAAGCTGGATGAGTCGGCGCTCACGCGACCGCCCGAGGAAGTCGAGACCTATGAATATCACGAATTGGCCAAACAGCTGGCCTGGCTGAAAGCGAATTATCCCGACTCGACCAACATCGATGGGCTTGACGTTCCGGTTATCAGCACGAAGGAACTGATAACTTGCGACAACACCGGCTTCATCCACACCGGCAACGATGCCGACCGGTCCGGCTTCATTCTGTCGATTCCCGTTTTCGGGCTGGACGGAAAGCTTCGCGGGTCCGTATCCGCGATCATGCTGACCTCGGCGCTCAGGAAACTGCTGCCGGGAAACGACTATGTGATCGTCAATTCGGGATACGGCTTCGAGTCCGACCAGCATAAAATGTCGCAGGCGCTGGCGGCCGATTCGCAATCTTTCACGGTCCCGGATTCCAATCTCATTTACTCCGAGGTCATTCCGCTGTCGCTCAACGACGCCAGAAGCGCCTGGCGCCTCTGGGCAGGTTTTCCCAACGCCAGGTTCGCCAGCAACGCGGATGTCCAGTCCGTTCGGGAATTCGAGCTGGCGGGCTATGCCGCCGTCGGGGTCGTTACCGCGCTGGCGCTGCTTTGCTGGTATGCCATCGGCCGCACCATGACCATGCAGGCCCACGCCGCCGAGACCTTGGAGCGCAGGGTTGAGGAGCGCACCGCCCAAATCCAGCACCTTGCCTCGCATGATATCCTCACCGGGCTTCCCAACCGTGGACTGCTGGCCGAAACGATGGATGAGGCGCTCGGCAACCTCCTGGAAGGAGAGAAGCTCGCCGTGCACTGCGTGGATCTGGACCGCTTCAAGCCGGTCAACGACACGCTGGGACACCCGGTGGGCGACGACCTGCTGCGGGCCGTGGCCGACCGGCTGAGGCACCAGGCCGGCGAAACCGCAATGGCTGCCCGCATCGGCGGGGACGAGTTCGTCGTCATCCAGCTTCTGTCCGGCGGGGATGACCAGGCGGGAGCCCTGGCGGGGCGCATAATCAATGCCTTGTCCGAGGAATTCTCGATCCAGGGGCACATCGTCAACATCGGCTGCAGCGTCGGGATCGCTGTCTTTCCAGACGATGGACGGAATTCGGAAGTGCTGATCCGCAACGCCGATCTTGCCCTCTACAAGGCCAAGATGGAGGGCCGCGGCACCTGCAGGTCGTTTGAACCCGGCATGGACGCAAGGCTGCAGGAGCGTCGCCAATTCGAAGCCGAACTGGCACAGGCCGTACCGAATGGGCAATTCGTCCTTCACTATCAACCGCTCCACGATGCCAGGACGTCCATGCTCACCGGGTTCGAGGCACTGGTCCGGTGGAACCATCCCGTGCGCGGCCTGTTGCCGCCGGCCGATTTCATCCAGCTGGCGGAGGAAACGGGGGTAATCGACCGTCTGGGAGAATGGATCCTGCGCCAGGCCTGCAGCGATGCCGCGAAGTGGCCGGCCAACATAAAGGTCGCGGTCAATCTCTCGCCTGCACAGTTCAAGCAGCAAGGACTGCCGCTGCTGGTTGCCTCGGCACTTGACGTATCGGGCCTTTTGGCGTCGCGCCTCGAACTCGAGATTACCGAGTCGGTGCTGCTGGCGCACAATGAAAATACCATCCAGACGCTGCACAGCCTGCGCGACCTCGGTATCACGATTGCCATGGATGATTTCGGAACCGGCTATTCGTCCCTGAGCTATCTGCGCTCCTTCCCCTTCGACCGGATAAAGATCGACCGCAGTTTTGTCAGCCTGATGTGCGAGAGCAGCGAAAGCAGGGCGATCGTGAAGGCGGTCGCCGAACTTGGTGCCACGCTCGGCATGACCACGACGGCTGAAGGCGTGGAGACCGAAGCCCAGTATCAGCTGGTCAAGGAAAATGGCTGCACCGACGTCCAAGGCTGGTTCTTCGGCCGCGCAGTGCCGCAGGCGGAGGTTTCCGCGCTTTTCAATGAGAAGAAACTGACTGCGTGAGGGCATTCGGTGTCGCGGCACCCGACGGGAGGTTATGGCGGGGGAACCCTGCAGTTTCGAAAATGGACCGGTTGCTGGCACGGTCCCTCCGGAAACCCTTCGCATCAGCGGCGGAACACCGTCGTCTCGCCGGAGGCGCCAACATCATACCTGATGAGGAGCGAACATTGCGTCCGAGCCATTGCAGCGAGAGGGGCCGTCAAAAGGCTCTGCGGGAAAAGGTACCTCCGACGTTTGGTTATAAATCATCGCGTTCCGACAGGGGTTTCGCGACTTGTGCCATTCGGCGGTCGTTGATCCTCTCCAAGAACGTCGGCTCGCGAAGCTTGCCCATATGCTTTTGAACGAACCGCAAGGCCGTCCCGTTGCTGCCATAGACGTAGTCTGTGGCGTTGTTTACAACATGCTTGTTGATGCTCGTCACGAAGTCCCCTGCCGGCTGGTTAACCAGTTGACGCCTGAACTCCGCCGTCTTCGTCGCAATGAAGACCCGGTGCGGTCCGATTGGCAGTATCATATGCGCCTTGGGGCCATTCATTCCGACCGAGGCAATCAACGGACGATCCGAGGTGAGAAATTCACGGTCGCCATAGACATTGGTCACCGTCCACTGCAAGTCCCCCACTGCTCTAATTGCCACTTCCGCTTGAATCATGCCGGTGAGGGCCACCATGGCAGCCTGCTCATAGAATGTTGGGCCCAGAAGTCTCTGGTAGTCCTCGATCGTCTGCGGGTTACCTTGCATTCCGGACCGCTTGAAAATGGCTTCCAAACTCGTCCGATCTGAAAACCAGTCGTGCTTTACGAAGTGCTTAAGCCGTTTGATATCGGCAGGCATCCGCATCATCAGCGACAGCAGAAATTTTACCCAAGCGACAGCCTCCTTGGGAGTTGCGTCCACATCAAATTTGCCCCTCATCAACTGCCGCATGGCAGCCGCAGCTTCCGTGTCCACTGGTCGCGCAAATTCAGTTTCAAAGAGATTTGCCACCTTTTCCGGCAGCCCCTCGGCTGCATAGAGACGATCGATGTAGCCGACAGCGCGCGGATGCCGGCGCAACGGTTTTACGCGGTCGTCACTCGGGTTCGGCCTGCTGAACTGGACAATTTTCCTGTCAGCCCCAGCCCATTCCTTGAGGTAGAAAACCGGAAGGAAGTGGTGCTTGTTGGGTTCGTTTTGCTTGAACTCTTTGGTCACAGCTACCGATGCAGGGCTTCTAAGTCCGACGGGCTGTATATCGCGGTACATGGGTACCTTGATACGGCCGATGTTGACTACCACCGGCCCATGAGCGTCGATAGCGGCGAGGTATGCAGGGAATTTGACCGGCGGGGACGTTTGCTTCGGGATTGACCATTAGTAACCCCGCATCGGCTTGCAGGCGTTAAGAAACTCAGCGCCACCATGAGGCGCAATGTGGACGCTAGCTTTCCGTCCCTCTCCCCTTTTCACCCCTTCCTTCTCTCCACCTCCGCCTTCCGCAGCAAAAACCGCTGGATCTTGCCGCTCGGTGTCTTCGGCAATTCGGTCACGAACTCTACCCCGCGCGGGTAAGCGTGCGCCGAGAGGCGCTTCTTCACATGCTGCGCCAGCTCTTCCGCAAGGGCATCGCCGCCCTTGTAGCCCGGCGCCAGCACCACGAAGGCCTTGACGATCTCGGTGCGCTGCGGATCGGGCACGCCTACGACGGCCGCTTCGTTGACCGCCGGATGCTCGATCAGCGCGCTTTCGACGTCGAATGGGCCGATGCGGTAGCCGGCCGAGGTGATGACGTCGTCGGAGCGGCCGATGAAGGACACCGAGCCGTCCGGTTCGTACTCCACCGTATCGCCGGTGCGGTAGTAGCCGCCTGATATCGCCGGCGTCTTCGCCTGGTGATAGCCGTCGAACCAGCGCAGGGGCGACTTCGCGATGTCGACGGCGAGGATGCCGGGCTGGTTGGGACCGAGCTCGTTGCCGGCCTCGTCCAGCACCACCATGCGGTAACCGGGCATGGCGAAGCCGGCCGAGCCGGCGCGCACGGGATGGGCGAGCCCATGATGGTTGTTGACCATCATGCCGTTCTCGGTCTGGCCGTAATGATCGTGGATCGGGGCGGCGAGATTGGCGTCGAACCAGCGGATCACTTCCGGGTTGAGTGGTTCGCCGGCGCTGCTCACCACGCGCAATCTGCCTTTGGCGCGAGCTGCAGCTTCAGCGCCCTCCGCCATCAGCAGGCGATAGGCGGTGGGCGAGCCGGCAAGGCTGGTGACGCCGAGTCGCTCGATGATGTCGTAGGTGCTTTTGGCGTTGAAGGCGCCTTCATAGAAGGTGGTGGCGATGCCGAGCTGCAAGGGCCCGGTGATGGCGTAGTAGAGGCCATAGGCCCAGCCGGGATCGGCGATGTTCCAGAAGATGTCGTCGGGGAGCAAGCCGATCGCCTCGCGCATATAGGCGCCGAAGGCCAGCAAGGCGCGGAGCGGCACCGGCACGCCCTTGGGCAGGCCTGTGGTGCCGGAGGTCGACATCATCATGAACAGGTCGTCGCCCTTGCGCATCACCGGTTCGCAGTCGGGCGAGGCGGCGGCAAGCGCTGCGCGAAAATCCATGTCGCCTTCCGGCAGCGCCTCGCCGGGGCCAAGAATGGTCGCGATTTGCGTTGGTGTCTCGATCTCGTCGAGCTTGCCGCGATTGGCGGGGTTGCTCACCACGATCCTGGCGCCGCTGTAGCCGAGACGGTGCTCGATGGCCTTCGGGCCGAAGGCGGTGAACAACGGCTGGTAGACCGCGCCGATGCGCCATGTGCCGAGGATCAGCGCCACCAATTCGGGGATGCGCGGCAGCATGCCGGCGACGACATCGCCGGCACCGACGCCGGCGGCCTTGAGCACATTGGCGGCGCGACCCGACATGTCGGCGAGATCATCGAAGCTGAATTCGCGCAATTCGCCGCTGGCCGAGATCGCGCGAAGCGCCAGCCGGTTTTCACCGGTGTAGCGGCCGCAGCATTCGACATAGGCATTGATGCCGGTTGTAGGGTTGCCATGCAACCGGGCGATTTCGTCCTCAATGCGAAAGCGCTGAACGGCCTCCTCGTAGCGCGGCATCTTGCTCATGGCAGTCCTCCCTAAGCAGCGCCCATCTCCCCTTGGAACGCCTCGACCGTCAGATTGCCCGAAATAATGGCGACGGTCGATTGCGGCGAAAGTCGAGGGAAGAGGCCAGGCTTGGCGTTCCGTCGCACCCCCCTCTGTCCTGCCGGACATCTCCCCCGCAAGGGGGGAGATTGGCAGTTTTGCTCGTGGCGCTTTTCTTGCGACGATGGTGATTGGCGAAAGCCTAGACGAAATCCGATCTCCCCCCTTGCGGGGGAGATGGCCGGCAGGCCAGAGGGGGGTGGGCGGGAACTCTACGGACAAAGGTCGGCGGCAACAGGTTGACCAACTCCGTCATCCGGTCGATAGCTCCGCTCAAATTGCTGCCCCGAGACCCCGATGACCACAGACACCAATTTCAAAACCGCCAATGCCGACACCGCTTGGCAGGACGACATCCGCGCCGGCGTCCGCCATGTCCGCGATCTCGCCTCGCTGCCGCTGTCACCAACGGAGCGGGCGGCGGCGCAGGAGGCGGCCGTGCGGCACAAGGTGCGTGCCCCAAAGACCTATCTCGATCTGATCGACTGGAACGATCCCGCCGATCCGATCCGCGCGCAGGTCATTCCATCGCCGGATGAGCTGGTGGAAACGGAAGGAGAGCTCGACGATCCGATCGCCGACCATGCCTTCAGCCCGGTGCCGCGATTGACGCATCGCCATGCCGACCGGGTGCTGTTGTTCCCGACCTATCAATGCGCGGTCTATTGCCGCTTCTGTTTCCGCAAGGAATCCCTGACGTCGATCGGCCGCGGGTACACGCAAGAGGCTCTGGAAGAGGCCTTTGCCTATATCGAAGCCCACACCGAAATCCGCGAAGTGATCCTGACCGGCGGCGATCCGCTGTCCTTGCCGGACAAGGCGCTGGCCGAAATCCGCGCCCGCATCGAGACGATCGCGCATGTGCGGTTGCTGCGCATCCACACGCGCGTACCTGTCGTACTGCCCTCCCGGATCACGCCCGGGTTGGTTGCCGCTCTGCAAGGCAGCCTGATGGTCACCGTCGTCACTCATTTCAACCACGCGCGCGAGATCACGCCGGCCACCGAGATGGCCTGTCGCATCCTGCGCCAGGCAGGCTTCGTGCTGCTCAACCAGAGCGTCCTGCTCAAGGGCGTCAACGACACGGTGGAAGTGCTGGAGGAACTCTGCCGCGAGTTGATGTACCGGCTCGGCATCAAGCCCTATTACCTGCACCACGGTGACCTCGCGCGCGGCATGGCGCATCGGCGCACCACCATTGCCGAGGGACAGGCGCTGGCCGGCGCTCTGCGCGCCCGCCTGTCGGGCATCTGCAATCCCGTCTATGTGCTGGACCTGCCGGAAGGCGGCGGCAAGGTGCCGCTTGGCCCGTGCTCCATCGAGGCGCGGGAAGGGGACAACTGGCGCATTCGCGGCCAGGATGGCGAGGTGAGACTATATCGGGACGTAGTAGGATAGGCACGGCGCGGCACCGGTTCCGCCAATGATCGCTGCCTGCCATGGTGTGGATCGTGATGATTGACTGCACCTAGCTTTTGACACGACACGTTCGCCTGCATATCGTATATTGACATAAAGATATCCTTATGTGATGGTTGTCGTCTCAAGGATAAGAAATGTCGCAGAATTCTGCATCGCTGGACGCATTGTTCGGCCCCGTCGCGGCCAGGCCCGACGGTTCAGAAGTGCTTGCGGCGCTCACCGCGGCAGCGCGCGAGCGCATTCTGATCCTCGACGGCGCCATGGGCACGCAGATCCAGGGCCTGGGTTTTGACGAGGAGCATTTCCGCGGCGAAGCCTTCGCCGGTTGCGTCTGCCACCAGCAAGGCAACAACGACCTCTTGATCCTGACCCAGCCGGCGGTGATCGAGGAGATTCACTACCAATACGCCATTGCCGGCGCTGACATTCTTGAGACCAACACCTTTTCCTCGACGTCGATCGCGCAGGCCGATTACGGCATGGAGGATGCCGTCTATGCGTTGAACCGCGACGGTGCACGGCTGGTGCGCCGCGCCGCCATTCGGGCCGAGCAGGAAGATGGCAAGCGCCGCTTCGTCGCCGGTGCGCTCGGGCCGACCAACCGCACCGCCTCGATGTCGCCCGACGTCAACAATCCCGGCTACCGTGCCGTGACCTTCGACGATCTGCGTCTGGCCTATGGCGAGCAGCTGCGCGGCCTGATCGACGGTGGCGCCGACATCATCCTGATCGAGACCATTTTCGACACGCTGAACGCCAAGGCGGCGATCTTCGCCTGCAACGAGATTTTCATCGAGAAAGAGGTGCGCCTGCCGGTGATGATTTCGGGCACCATCACCGATCTCTCCGGCCGCACGCTGTCGGGCCAGACGCCGACCGCTTTCTGGCATTCGGTGCGCCATGCCAGCCCGTTCACCATCGGCCTCAACTGCGCACTCGGCGCCAACGCCATGCGCGCGCATCTGGCCGAAATATCGGGTGCCGCAGACACCTTCGTCTGCGCTTATCCGAATGCCGGCCTGCCCAACGAATTCGGCCGCTATGACGAGAGCCCGGACTTCATGGCCGCACAGATTGAGAATTTCGCGCGAGAAGGGCTGGTCAATGTCGTCGGCGGCTGCTGCGGCTCGACGCCGGAGCACATCCGGGCGATTGCCGAAGCAGTCAAAAAATATCCGCCGCGCGCCATTCCCGAGATCGAGCGCAAGATGCGGCTGTCCGGGCTGGAGCCGTTCACGCTGACCGACGAGATTCCCTTCGTCAACGTCGGCGAGCGTACCAATGTCACGGGATCGGCCAGGTTCCGAAAACTGATTACTGCGGGCGATTATGTGCCTGCGCTTGACGTGGCGCGCGACCAGGTCGCCAATGGCGCCCAGATCATCGACATCAACATGGACGAGGGCCTGATCGACTCGAAGAAGGCGATGGTCGAGTATCTCAACCTGATCGCCGCCGAGCCGGATATCGCCCGCGTGCCCGTCATGGTCGACTCCTCGAAGTGGGAGATCATCGAGGCCGGCCTGAAATGCGTGCAGGGCAAGCCGCTGGTCAATTCCATCTCGATGAAGGAAGGCGAGGAAGCCTTCCTGCATCATGCCAGGCTGGTGCGGGCCTATGGCGCAGCAGTGGTCGTGATGGCTTTTGATGAAGCCGGCCAGGCCGACACCAGGGCGCGCAAGGTCGAGATCTGCACCCGCGCCTACAAGCTGCTCACTGAACAGGCAGGCTTTCCGCCCGAGGACATCATCTTCGACCCCAATGTCTTCGCGGTCGCCACCGGCATCGAGGAGCACGACAATTACGGCGTCGACTTCATCGAGGCCACCGGCGAGATCACCTCGACACTGCCGCATGTCCATATCTCGGGCGGCGTGTCGAACCTGTCCTTCTCGTTCCGCGGCAACGAGCCGGTGCGCGAGGCCATGCACGCGGTGTTCCTTTACCATGCCATCCAGCGCGGGATGGATATGGGCATCGTCAATGCCGGCCAATTGGCCGTCTACGACATGATCGAGCCGGAGCTGCGCGAAGCCTGCGAGGATGTCGTACTCAACCGCGCGCCCAGGGCCGGCGGCACTGCCACCGAGCGCATGCTGGAGATCGCCGAACGCTTCAAGGGCACCGCCGGCAAGGAAGGCAAGGAGCGCGATCTCGCCTGGCGCGAGCTGTCGGTCGAACAGCGGATTTCGCATGCGCTGGTCAACGGCATCACCGAATTCATCGACGCCGACACCGAGGAAGCGCGGCTGGCGGCCGAGCGGCCGCTGCATGTCATCGAAGGTCCGCTGATGGCCGGCATGAATGTCGTCGGCGACCTGTTCGGGGCGGGAAAAATGTTCCTGCCGCAAGTGGTGAAGTCGGCGCGCGTGATGAAACAGGCGGTGGCCGGGCTGCTGCCGCATATGGAGGCCGAGAAACTGGCCAACGCCGCCAACGGCATCGACAATGGCGAGCGCCGGACGGCAGGCAAGATCCTGATGGCGACGGTGAAGGGCGATGTCCACGACATCGGCAAGAACATCGTCGGCGTCGTGCTTGCCTGCAACAATTACGAGATCATCGATCTCGGCGTCATGGTGCCGGCGGCCAAAATCCTGCAGACGGCGCGCGACAAAAAAGTCGACATCATCGGCCTGTCCGGCCTGATCACGCCGTCGCTCGACGAGATGGTGCACATGGCCGCCGAGATGGAGCGCGAAGGCTTCGACATTCCGCTCTTGATCGGCGGCGCGACGACCAGCCGCGTGCACACGGCGGTGAAGATCCATCCACGCTACGCCAAGGGGCAGACGGTCTACGTCACCGACGCCAGCCGGGCGGTCGGCGTGGTCTCGGCGCTGCTGTCGAACGACGGAAAGGCCGACTATGTCGACACTGTGCGGGCCGAGTACAAAAAGGTCGCCGACGCACATGCCCGTTCAGAAGCAGACAAGCAGCGGCTGCCGCTGGCCAAGGCGAGGGCCAATGCGCACAAGATCGACTGGTCTGCCTACCAGCCGCCGAAGCCGTCCTTCACCGGCGTGAAAGTGTTCGACAACTGGGATCTGACGGAACTTGCGCGCTACATCGACTGGACGCCTTTCTTCCAGACCTGGGAGCTGAAGGGGCGTTATCCCAAAATCCTCGAGGACGAGACGCAGGGGCCAGCCGCGCGCCAGCTGTTCGAGGATGCGCAGGCGATGCTGGAGAAAATCATCGCGGAAAAGTGGTTCGCGCCGCGCGGCGTCGTCGGCTTCTGGCCTGCCAATGCCGTCGGCGACGACATCAGGCTGTTCACGGACAAGGCACGTTCGCAGGAACTGGGCACTTTCTTCACGCTGCGCCAGCAGCTGACCAAGCGCGACGGCAAGGCCAATGTCGCGCTGTCGGATTTCGTTGCGCCTGCGGACATCGGCAAGGCCGATTACATCGGCGGCTTCATCGTCACGGCAGGGATCGAGGAAGTTGCGATCGCCGAACGCTTCGAGCACGCCAATGACGACTATTCCTCGATCATGGTCAAGGCGCTGGCCGACCGCTTCGCCGAGGCCTTCGCCGAGCGCATGCACGAAAAGGTGCGCAAGGAATTCTGGGGCTATGCCGCCGACGAAAATCTGGCGCCGGACGAGCTGATCGGCGAGCCTTATCGCGGCATCCGCCCGGCGCCCGGATATCCCGCGCAGCCCGACCATACCGAAAAGGCGACTTTGTTCAGGCTGCTCGACGGCGAGCGCAATGCCGGCGTCAGCCTGACCGAAAGCTATGCGATGTGGCCGGGCTCGTCGGTGTCCGGCCTCTATCTCGCGCATCCCGAAAGCTATTATTTCGGCGTCGCCAAGGTCGAGCGCGACCAGGTCGAGGACTACGCGCGCCGCAAGGACATGCCGCTGGCCGAAGTCGAGCGCTGGCTCGGCCCGATCCTCAACTATGTCCCGCAGCACTATGCCGAGGCGGCGGAGTAGGCGCCCCGCTCTTCGGTCGACCATTTTCCCAAATTGGGAAAATTCCACTTGTTCCCAATTTGGGAATATCCTATATTGAGTCATGCAGATCATTGCCAAGAAGGCACTGAGGGACTTCTGGGCCAAGCACAATCAGGCCGAAGCGCCTTTGACTGCATAGTATGTGACTGTCGACAAGGCCGACTGGAAGACCCCTGCCGACATCAAGGTTGCGTTTGGTGCCGCGGTTGATTTTGTCGGCGACAATCGTGTCATTTTCGACATAGGCGGCAACAAGTACCGTTTGATTGTTCATGTCGCCTACAAGTTTCATCGTGTCCTGATCAAATTCGTCGGGACACACAAGGACTACGACAAGATTGACCCGGAGAAGGTGTGATGGAAAACATTCGACCCATTAAGACCGAAGCCGACTATGATTGGGCGATTGCGGAGATCACCAAATACTTTGAGAATGAACCCGAGGTGGGCTCTGCCGATGGTGATCGCTTCGACGTCCTTGCAACCTTGATCGAGGCTTATGAGGACAAGCACTACCCAATTGAAGCGCCGGATCCAGTCGAAGCCATTCGTTCTCACATGGAACTGTTCAAACTTTCTCGCAAAGCTCTGGCCGATGTAATCGGGTCTTCGCCTCGTGCGACCGAAGTGCTGAGCCGCAAGCGTGCCCTCACCATGGATATGGTCTTCAAGCTCAGCAAGGAATGGCACATTCCAGCGGACGTTCTTGTGCGGCCTTACCACCTTGCGAAAGATAAGGAACGCAAGCGCGCTTAGCACATTTGCCGCCCAGCCGCCTGACCAACGAGCGAACGGGACGGCAACAGGTTCAAGGACGGCGCCAGATGAACTGGCGCCGTCGATGGATCGAGGCCAAGAGGCAAGTCCTGCCAGGCCGCTCTTTGTTGATCTCTCCCCCTTTCCAAAAAAATCTCACCGCACCGGGGAATAAAGCTCAGGCCTCGCGGGTCTTGTTATCAGCGGGGCCATTCCGGCCCGCGACCCCGAAGAAACGAAACAAGGAATATTGGACATGACCAAGCTCGCTTTCAGCGTGGCTGCGATGCTGCTTGCCTCGAGCGCTGCCTTTGCCGGCAGTGACCACTTCACCAACAAGGCCAACCAGCCTGCCGTCGACACCAATGCGACGGCCTCAATTCCCTACACAGCGCACCAGGACGGCGTCGACGCCAAGGTGACGACCGGGCCGAACCAGGGCTCGGTGCAGGACATCATTGACCAGCACAACCGCGACGGCATCTGGGGCAACTGAGTTTCATGAGCGCCGGCCCTAGATCCCGCGGCGCCGCCGCATCAGGACGGGAGCCGGCGCTCTCCGTCATCTCTTCCGCCACTTCAGACACCACTCACAAGAGGAAATCACCATGTTCAGCGTGACACGTCGCACATTACTTGGAACCACGCTCACTGCTGCCGCCTTCGGTCTTGCCGGCAGACTGGAATTCACCCAGGCTGCCTTCGCCGAAACGCCGGTCGAACCGTCGGTCGGCTTCTACAGATACAAGGTCGGCGATATCGAGGTCACCGCCATCTATGATGGCATCTGGCGCAAGCCCCATGACCCGGCCTTCATCAAGGGCGTCTCGGTCGACGACACCAAGGCCGCACTCGCCAAAGCAGGGCTGACCACCGAGTTCATGCCGATCCCGCTCACCGTCGTCGTGCTCAAGATGAACGGCAAGCTCATCATGATGGATGCCGGCTCGGGCGTTGGCCAGTGGCAGACCAACGCCACGCATTTGCCGGCCAACATGGCCGCCGCCGGCATCGACTACAAGGCGATCGACACCATCATGATCTCGCATTTCCACCCCGACCATGTCTGGGGCCTGATGGAAAAGGGCACCAACGCGCCGGTGTTCCCCAATGCCGAGCTGATCGTCAACGCCACCGAATACAAATGGTGGACCGATCCCAGCCGGCTGGCCAAGCTGCCCGAGGGCCGCAAGCCGGCGGGCAAGCGCATCGCCGAAAATTTTCCGAAATGGAAGAACTGGAAGCTGGTCGAGGACGGCGCCGAGGTCGTGCCCGGCATCCAGATCATCGCCGCACCCGGCCACACGCCGGGCCACTCGGTCTACCTCGCCAATTCCGGCAAGGAACAGCTGATGATCTCGGCCGACACCATGTATGTGCCGGCCCTCTTGGCGCCGCATCCGGAGTGGCAGGGGGCCTACGACCAGGACGGGCCGACGGCGATCGCCACCCGCCACAAGATCATCGACCGGGTGATCGCGGACAACATCCGCATTTCCGGTTCGCACTTCCCGTTCCCCGGCACCGGCGTCTTCGTCAAGGACGGCAATGCCTACGGTTTCACGCCGGTCCAAATTTGAACGGCTAGCTCAAACACAAAGCGAGAAAGACAATGAGACAGATCAATCTGGGCCGAAACGCCCTGTTCGGCCTGCTCGGCGCCATCGCCGTGCTGACCGTGGTTCCCGTGGCAACGATCATGCCGGCGTATGCGGTCGACGATATCGAAGGTACGGACGCGCCGGATCTCACCGCCGTCCAGGCCAAGATCGCGGTCAAGGACTACAAGGGCGCGCTGGCCGATCTGCGTGATCTCGCGCAGGACAACCAGCAGGCCGACGTCTACAATCTGCTCGGTTTCACGCTGCGCAAGACCGGCGACTTCACCACTGCGCTGACCTATTACAACAAGGCGCTGGAGCTGAAGCCCGACCACAAGGCCGCCCGCGAATATCTGGGCGAGCTCTACGTCGAGACCGGCGACATGGCCAAAGCCAACGAACAGCTGGCCTCGCTGCAAAAACTCTGCCCCGCCGGCTGCGAGGAACTCGAAGACCTGCAAAAGGCCATCGACACCAAGGTGACGCAGTAGGGCTTGGCCCAAAAGCCGCAGCCGGCACCATGATCCCTCGTGCCGGCTCCTCACAACTCGCTAGCGCTTAATCCTCGCGCGCCCGACTTGGCGTGCGGCGGTTGCCGTTGCCAAAATTCCGGAGCCAGACCATGACCATGATCGACCACGCCGCGACGCTTCACCGCCTCGCCTCAAAATACCACCTCCGCGACGCAACCCTGCTGGCCGCCCGCCTGCTCTTATCCGTGATCTTCCTGCATGAAGGCCTGACGCTCGCCACCCATTTCCAAGCAGGGGCCAAAGCGATGGCTGCGATGGGCGTGCCCGTGCCGCTGTTCGTCGCCACCATCGCGCTGCAACTCGGGGCAGGGCTCGCAATCGCCACCGGCCTGTTCACCCGCATCGGCGCCATCGGCCTCGGCATGTTCTGCCTGGCAACCGCGCTGTTGTTCCACACCAACCTCGCCAGCCAGAACGAACTGCTGCATTTCGAAAAAGACCTGGCAATCGCCGGCGGCATGTTCGTGCTGGCCATGACCGGCGCCGGCGCTTTCTCGCTGGATCGGCTGGTGGCGACCATCTGCAGCAGCGCCAGGGCGACAAGGACATGGTGGCAGCACTGCTGGCGGCGGAGAACGACATGACGATGAAGGTGACGCTGCCGGTTTGAGGGGGCGTGCCGCCCTTGCGCATCGCTATGCCGGCCCGTGCCAAATGCTTGCCTGCTGGAACCAGTCCCGGTGCTCCGCATTCTATTAGCTGGGGATCAAGGAGTGTGAGATGAAAGCGGCTTTGGCACTGATCGCGGGCTTCGTCCTGACCCTTACGGTCTTTGCCAGCGGGCTGGCTTTCGCCGCCTGGCTGATTGTCGCCAAGCCCGTGCATCAGGCCAGGCCCGCCGACAGTGTCTCGCAGTTGTGGACCAAGGACGCACAAAAGGTCGATAAGGCAGCGCAGGACCTGGAGCGCGTGGCCGCGGCGCAGCCCCCGGCGCCCGACGCCGCCGCCAGGATGCAGTCACCCGACCCGACCACAACAAGCGCTGTGGCGCCCGACACGGGCGAACAGCAGGCTGCGCTGCCGGCTGCCCATATCAGCTGGTGCGCCGACCGCTACCGCTCCTACAACCCGGACGACAACAGCTACATGTCCTACAGCGGCCAGCAGCGGCCCTGCGTGTCGCCCTATCTTGAAACCAGTGCCACCGGCGACCAGGCCGCGCAGCAACCCGCCGAAGTTAGCTATATCGGGGACGGCGCCGGCCCCCTGGTGGCAACAGCCGACCTTTCGGACGATCACGTCGAATCCTGCTTCAGCCGCTACCGCTCCTACCGTCCAGAGGACAACAGCTACCAGCCCTATTCCGGCGGGCCGAGGCGCCAGTGCGAGTAGGGCGCGCGGGCTGCTTGAACCGCTTGCGATCCCTGGCCATTTCGATCACGCAAAATCTTTGGATCGTTCGCGCCGGCGCGGCGTTCTTCCCTGACACCAAGGAGGAATGACGATGGGTGACGAACGGCACGAGAAGATCCAGAAGCGCGCTTACCAGATCTGGGAGCGCGAAGGCGGTGGCGATCCCGAGCATCACTGGCACCGGGCCGAGGCCGAAATCGACAGGGAAGCCGCTCTGCCGCTGACGGCCGACGACGCCCTGCCTCAAACCAGCGAGATCGCCAGCACCGACGTCCTGACCGTCGAGGAACTGGCCGTGCGCACCGGCATATCGGGCGACGAGGCGCAGGAGTTGATGGACAGGCTGGGCAATGATCGCGCGGCGGCTGAGCAGGCGGCGCGGAGCCTCAAGGGGAAAGGGCGGCGCACGTCTTGATCGCGGTCTACGTGCGGGGGCCGAAAGCTGCTACAGGCTTACTTCCGTCAGCGCCGTGTGAGCGTAGGTTTTCGGGCTAGCACAGACGGCACAGCCGGAACTCATTGGGCTTCAGGATTCACGCTGCGTTTTGGTCTCGCGTACACTCGTTGAGCCGCTCTTGCGCCGGCGTATCTGTGCTGGCGTTGTTATGGCGCGCCATTGATCACGGGGCCGGATCTACTGCGGCGCCCGCGCACTCTGCCAAAACCAGATTGCAAGCGAGCCGGATCGCCCGCGGATCTGTGTCTCCACAGGTCCTCTTAAAGCACCGGATTTGAACAATGCGCAGTCGCGACCGGCGGCATCAAGCATTTCGTCACTCACCGCCACTTCGGCATTCTGGGCGGCGGCGATCTCCATCAAGCGACTTGCAACGTTGACGGTGTCGCCGATCGCCGCGATGTGCTGACGCCCTTCGCCGCCGAGTCGAGAGGCCACGATTGTTCCATGATGCGCTCCAATCTTGAAGCCGATCCGGGATGCGGTCGACGCAGGCAACGAGGCAAGCCAATCGTTGGTGCGGCTGGAGAGCCCGACACAACAGCGGGCAGCATTGCAGGCGTCGTCTGTCGCCGGTTCCGGCAGGCCGAACAGGATCATGGCGCCGTCACCCATGAAACTCGTGACAACGCCACCACAGCTTGTCACTTCCTTGTCCACCAACGCATGAAAATTGTTCAGGAGTTCGCGGGTGGCGCTCGGTCCCAATGTTTCACTCAGTCCGGTGAAGCCGGACAGGTCGATGAACAGGATGGCGGCTTCTGTCCGGACGGGTTCCGAGAGGAAGTCGCCATGCTTGGCGAGCCATGCCCCCAGTCCTGGGGCTTCAACGCGTTGAAGCAATTGGCTCTGCGTGGCGAAATATTGGGCCCGGCTCCTGCCCAGCCAAAGCTGCGCGGCCCCAAACAGGATTGCCGGCGGAACGGCAGCGGTCATCGGCAGCGCGGCGCTCAGCCAGATATGGTGCAGGAAAGCGGTCATGTTGACCACCAGCCAGATCAGGACCACGCCGGCGACCGCCGCGAGGCCGATGGCGTTTCGGCGCCACGCTAACAGGCCGACAAGAAGCATGGGTAGCGCCACTGCGAAGCCCGCATCTGCAAGGCGAACGTTCTGGTCGCGCACGATTCCGTCGCCGGTCATCAGATGGGCAATCGCCGTCGACATGACCTCGACGCCCGGCAGTATGGGATCGAACGGTGTCGGGAAGACATCGCCGGTGCCGGTTGCGGTCGCTCCTATCAAGACAATTCGACCCCGGATAGCGCCGGGATCGATTTGGCCCTCCAGCACCGTCGCGGCGCTGATCGTGCGGATCGTACCGCGCGGGCCATAGAATGTCAGAGGCAGGATGTGACCTATGTCCGTTCGGATCGACCGTCCGTCCAGCGATAGATCATCGGGCGCAATTCCAGGGTCCGCTCCCGCCGCCATGGCGGCGACACGCAAGGAGAAGGACGCTTGCAACTGATCTCCGGTCCGAAACAGCAACGGCACGAACCGGGGCGTTCCCGTCCTGTCGGTGCCCACGTTCACGACGCCGACAGCGGCGGCGTCCGAAAACGCTTTCAGGGGCCACAGGAACCGCTCGGCATTCGGCACGCTGGCGAGGGGGCCTTCGCCCACGACCAGCGTCCATTGTTTGCTTCCGGGGTAGATCGCCGCTGCAGCGATTACGCTTCTACTCGTGCTCAGCGAACGCGCGAGCGCCTCGTCAGTGTCTTTTGCCCCGGGGTCGACCAGCAGCAGGTCGAGCGCAACCGCTCTCGGCCCGAGCGGCTCTATCGTATCGATGATTCGGGCGAGCGTGGCGCGGCTGAGGGGATAGCTGCCCTCGCGCCGCACCGTTTCATCGTCTATTGCGACAATGGTGATCAGCTCCGGCGGCTTTGCCGTTCCTCGAACAAGCGTTCGAAGATCGGTCATCGTTGCCTCGACGCGATCGAGAAACCACAAATTGCCGTGCCAGTGCGCGAAGCCCAGGCCGGCGCCCCAAAGACCCGCCAGAATGAGCGCGATCAGCGTCGGAAGCCCTCGTCGGCTCATTGCAAGCTCATTGGGCAAGCTCACTGGGCAAGTTCACAGGCCGAAACGGGCCAGCAACGCGGAAACGCGCTTGGCGGGCCAGCGCTTGACGATGAGTTTACCTGTCCCGGCCCCGACGTCCACGCCATCGCCCGGTGCGAGAACCACGACGGCGGTGGATGCCGGTCTTTGCACGGCGACGCGACCTCTCAGGACGAAAACAGACGTCTTGCCATTGCCAACGTCGACTGCCCATTTTGTGCCTCGCACCGCGGCGATCGCCTGCGGGGTGATAACCGCGAAGCCACCCTGGACCGCGCCGGCCGGAGCGTCGAGCAGCAGCGCTTTGCGCCGCAACCTGACCGCATCGGGACTGCCGTTTCGATCGCGATCCTCCAGCGTAAATCGAGCGCCACCTTCCACAATGACGGTAAGGCCGTCCCGACATCTCAGAATCTGTCGGGACGTACCGGCCACCGGCTCGAACGTACACCCTGCATCCTGCGCATGGGCGGCATCCACCCAGAAGACACCGGCAAACAGGACAGCCACCAGGTTACGGAAAAATCGGCCCCTTGCGCTCATCAACGTCTCCTCGCTTTGCGAAGCTCTGCGGCGGGAAGATCTTCTGCCGTCAGCTTGCCCGCATGTTTGGTCCACGAGCCGGCACTTGCAGCCGCGTTGGCTTGAGGGATGCCGACTGGCAATCGTAACACGACAAGCTGCTCCGGCGTTAAGCATGTTGGGGCGGGTCGTGTTCGCCGGACAGGTGAGGGCGGCGCCCATGGCGACCGCGAGCCCCATGGGCACCAGGCCGCGTTCGAGATCGACAGGGAAGCCGCCCTGCCGCTGACGGCCGACGAAGCCCTGCCGCAAACAAAGGAGATTACCGGCACCGACGTTCTACCAGTCGAGGAACTGGCCGTGCGCACTGGCATGTCGGGGGACGAAGCGCGGGCTCTGGTCGACCGCCTGGGCACCGAGCGCGCCGCCATCGGACAAAAAAGACAGGGAAGAGGCGCAATCTCGGCGCGTTTGATAACCGCGAAGCGGCGGAGAAGCATGAGCGGAAGGTGCAGTATTTCAAGCGGCATTGAGGAGGTGGTCGCAATAGCGATACACTGCTGCGGCCACTCCATTGGAGGCGTTCATTCTCTGTAATGGCAGCAATGCGCGGGTGGGTTCAACCGGTCATCGCAACACCTTCTGTAGCCTATCGGCCGGCGTTTCGAAGTCCAGGGTT
>NZ_JBSPKY010000110.1:0-371 GCF_053848025.1 Mesorhizobium sp. 128a
CTGAAATCCGCCGGGCTCTATAAATCCGAGCGGGTGATCACCTCGACCCAGTCGGCTGAGATCGAGGTCGGCGGCGACAAGGTACTGAATTTCTGCGCCAACAACTATCTCGGCCTCGCCGACAGCGCCGAATTGCGCACGGCAGCCAAGGGAGCCCTCGACCGCTACGGCTACGGCATGGCCTCGGTGCGCTTCATCTGCGGCACGCAGGAGGAGCACAAGCAGCTCGAGGCGACGATTTCCGCTTTTCTCGGCATGGACGACACCATCCTCTACGGCTCCTGCTTCGACGCCAATGGCGGCCTGTTCGAAACGCTGCTCGGCGAGGAGGATGCGATCATCTCCGATGCGCTGAACCACGCCTCGATCAT
>NZ_JBSPKY010000111.1:0-362 GCF_053848025.1 Mesorhizobium sp. 128a
GATCACGGCCGGTCTGCAGCGCGAAGTCGATGCGCTGCGCAAGGATATCGATCGCGCCTTCCAGGCGAACGCCAGGCCCGGCACAGCGGGCAAGGGCAGCGCCGAACTCGGCGTCGAATTCGAACGGCTTTCCGGCGCCATCAAGTCGCTGTCGGAGAAAAGCGACGACAGAAGCGTCAACATGCTGCGGCTGGAGCTCGAGCAGGTCAAGGCTGCGCTCGACACGCTGGCGCGCGAGGAGAGCGTGCAGAAGGTCGACCGCCGCTGGGACGATTTCGACCGCCGCTGGACGGCTTTCGAAGACCGCGTCGACGCCGACCAGCGCAAGCGCTCCGACGACCCCGCCCTTGCGGCCCTGACCG
>NZ_JBSPKY010000112.1:0-361 GCF_053848025.1 Mesorhizobium sp. 128a
GGCAGGCAATATCGAAGAAGCGATCAACCTTGCTCTTGCCCACATGTCTTACGCTGCGGAGTATCCCAGACTTGCGCAAGTGTCGCTGCAAGCGTTTTTGAGGGGGAAGCGCAACGATGCCGCAACGCGACTGGTCGACAACGTGGTCGCGAAGGGCAAGGCATCGCCTGAAGTTGCCGTGTTGGCCATCCGCCATTTGCTTAGCTTAGATCGGGCAGACGACGCCTACGCCTTTGCCCGCACCCTTCTAGAGGTTAACGGAAACGTTGAACCTCGTCTTGCCGAAGCGGCGGCTCGCGCTGCTCTCGCTAGCCATAGACCAATCTCGGACGCATTGGGGATCCTCGAGACGGCTAAAGAT
>NZ_JBSPKY010000113.1:0-356 GCF_053848025.1 Mesorhizobium sp. 128a
AGTGTCGGCGAGACATAGCTTTCGCCAGCCGCGACATTGCTGAGGATTTCGGCCAGCGCCTTCGAACCGACGCCTTTCAGCACATAGCCGCGCGCGCCGGCATTGAGCGCCTGGGCAACATCGGCGTTGGCTTCCGACACGGTCAGCATGACGACCTTCTGGCCGGGGTGCCCCGCCATGATGTTTGCCGCCGCGGTGAGCCCGCCGCCCGGCATGCTGATGTCGAGCAGCACGATGTCGGGCCGCGTGGCCGTGACCAGCCTCTCGGCATCCTCGGCGCTGGCACCTTCGCCGACCACTTCGAAACCGCCGATCTCGCCGAGGCTGCGCGCTACGCCCTCGCGAAACAATGGATG
>NZ_JBSPKY010000114.1:0-354 GCF_053848025.1 Mesorhizobium sp. 128a
TGCAATGTCGGCACCATGCTGCCGGACGGAATCGAAAACGGCTGGAACAGAAACGTACGGATCACCAGTGCGGGCACGGGTGAGGAGAGAACGACGAGCACCAGTACCCAAAACCCGTGCGCGTACCATTTGTTTGGCTTGAACCGGGACGCGAAAGGCACGACGAACGCCACCCACAGAACCATCAAGCCGATACTTGAAAGGTTGGCCAGCCACGCAAGATCGACGCCCGGCACCACCGGCAATCCAATGTAGATAATCGCGAAACTGAGGATGCTGACTGCCACAAGGCTGGCCACCGCCAACCTGCCGGCGCCAATCCACAGAAACCCGCCGAATGGCCCCCCAAAAGCC
>NZ_JBSPKY010000115.1:0-344 GCF_053848025.1 Mesorhizobium sp. 128a
AGCGATCCGCAAAGCGCGCCGACGGCGCTGATGCACAGCCTGAAGCATTACAAGGTGCTGCACGAGCAGAATGTCATCCTGTCGGTTGTCACCGCACCGCAGCCGCTGGTCCCCGACAGCGAGCGCGTCAAGATGGAGACGGTCAACGAGCTGTTCATGCGGGTAACGCTGACCTTCGGCTACATGGAACAGCCCAACATTCCGCGCGCGCTCGCCATCTGCCGCAAGCAGGGCTGGAAGTTCGACATCATGACGACGTCATTCTTCCTGTCGCGGCGCTCGCTCAAGGCATCACCCAATTCCGGCATGCCGGTGTGGCAGGACAAGCTGTTCATCGGGCTGGC
>NZ_JBSPKY010000116.1:0-344 GCF_053848025.1 Mesorhizobium sp. 128a
CAGCGTCAAGACTTGAGCTGTGTATAGTAACCGCCCGTTCACCATGCGTTGCGATCCCGTTTGCGCCCTACCACCGCAGGCGTAGCATCAGCGCGCCGGCAAGCCCATTCCCGGCGTACCTGCCAGTCAGGCGGCTCGGGCGGTTGGCCTACAGCGTTCTGGAATGTAAACCGGCGTAGGCTGACCGCCCGCGTACGCCGAGCGCAAAATTATCTGTAGGATGGCCGAAGAAGCCTGCAAGGCAGAAGCCCGCCGCCAGCTTGAGGGTGACCAGCGACGGGCAGCAGATGGCTTACTCCCCGAAGAAAGTTACACCGCCTACCATTCACCTAATTCCGGCGGTC
>NZ_JBSPKY010000117.1:0-334 GCF_053848025.1 Mesorhizobium sp. 128a
TCGACCGGCGACCAGCCGTCGAGCATGCCAAAGTCCTGCTCGTTCTCCAGATTGTCGATCGCTCCCCCGTCGGCGGCAGGAAGCCCAGCAGCGCCATCGCCCGGTGCGGAACCAGGTTCGGGGGCGTTTCGGTTCAGCCAATGCTGGTCCTGCAGCCAGTCCGGTGTCTCTGCTTGGTCGAGGAGGATGCCTACGTCCTGCCCGTCGTTCTGCGGATTGCCAAGCGCTCCCCAGTCGGCGGCAGCAAGTCCAGGAGCGCTGTCGCCTGGGCCGGCAAAGGCTTGCAACGGCGCAGCCGGCGGCCAAACATGCCCCTGCTGGCCCGCCTGCTCCG
>NZ_JBSPKY010000118.1:0-331 GCF_053848025.1 Mesorhizobium sp. 128a
CACCGAGCGACACTGTCGTCAGGCCGTCCGGCGACGTGAAGCCGATCGTACCCGAGGTCGTTTCCGAGGTCGCGGGCTCGTTCGAGCCCGAAGGTTCCCCGGCGCGCGCCGGCAGGCCAGCCTCATAGACCGTTGTGTCGGCGCCGCCCGCTACCGGGATCAATACGGTCGGCGTTCCATCGCCGATCGAAATCGTCAGCGTGGTGTGCGAGGTGTCGCCGTCGCCATCCTTGATCGTGTAGGTGAAGACGTCGTTGACGCCACCGGGCGTGCCGGCATCGCGAACGTAGCTGTAGGTGCCGTCGGCGGCCAGCGTCAGCTTGCCGTAGGT
>NZ_JBSPKY010000119.1:0-330 GCF_053848025.1 Mesorhizobium sp. 128a
TGGTCCCCAGCCGACCTGACGAGACCGGCGTTCGGGTAGCGGCTTTCCAGTGACCGCTAGGCCGATAAGGGCAACCTGCACGTCGTGGTGTTGCCACTCGGCTACAGCGGACTCAATCAAGCCTGTTGTACAAGCTGTCTTGCTGTGGGCTGCCTGGATATCTTTGGCGGGCCGTCCAGGAACGAGGCGCAGTTTGAGGGAAGATGGCCCGTCGGCATTGCCGGCGGGTTTTTCTTGATATCAGCCGCCAAGGAACCGGCACCGACCGCCGGAATTAGGTGAATGGTAGGCGGTGTAACTTTCTTCGGGGAGTAAGCCATCTGCTGCCCG